>JASEHT010000285.1 GCA_030018675.1 Smithella sp. | reverse complement strand
CACCAATCGCAATCATATCGACGACCATCGGCGTGAAATATTTCGCGGATCTCAGCGGAATGGCAATGCCCGCGCCTTCCTTGATGCGATCCCGAACTTTGTCAAATGTTCTCGTGAGCGCCTCATTACCCATGGTCGCGGAAAGGATGGTCAGCGTCTGCATGATGGGCACACCGCTTGTCTGCAGAATAGCAAATATACTGGCAAAACGCGATAGCGCAGCTTTCTGGAATACAGGCCCGACGATGGGCATATCCAGCAAAAACGAGTCCTTGAAAAACTTGCCGTTGCTTGTTTTAAAGTAGAAATGCAGACCTATAACGACCGCCAGAATGACGCCAAGAATGTAATACCAGTAATGGGACATGAAGGCGTACATCATCATGGCAATTTTTGTTGGCCACGGCAGATCCAATCCCGCCCTCATGAAAACGTTGGCAAAGGTCGGAATGACAAACGTCAACAGTCCGACAAACGCGCCGACCAGGGCGACAAGAACAATTGTCGGATATCTCAAGGCAGACTTGATATCGGCTTTTAGTTTGGCCTCGTGTTCAATAATGTATATTAACCTTTCCAGAACAATGGGAACCGTTCCGCTGATTTCACCGGCCCTGATCATGTCACAGTATAAATTATCAAATATTTTCGGAAATTTCTGCATGGCGTCGGAAAGCGAGGAACCCTGATTAATATCCTTGATAATATTTGATACAGCCTGTTTCAATGACACGTTTTCCGTCTGCTGCTCGAGTGTGGACAAAATTTTCAGTATGGGTATGCCGGCAACCAGCATCGAATGAAATTGTTTCGTAAATAAGACCAGATCAGACGCCTTGACATTTCTTGTTCCCAAAAGTCTTAAAAAAGAATCTTTATCGGAACTTTCTTCTTTAATCTGTAGTGGTATCAGTTCGCGGGAAACAAGCACGTAGTTGGCGTTTTCCGACGACTCGGCTTCAATCCTTCCCGTTACTTCCTCTCCCGCCGGATTAATGGCTTTGTATTTATATTTATATGTGGGCATTCATTTCCTCTTTTCTACGACATCACGGCGGACGCCGCTTCATCCAGACTCGTAATTCCCTTCAAAACCTTCAGGGCGGCATCTTTCTGCAATGTCTTTAATTTTCCCGCGGCAACGGCCGCCCTCGTAATTTCAGGACTGGGTCGCTGATTAATAATCATTTCCTGGATTTGCTCGTCAACTTCCAGAACTTCGAAAACGCCCGTCCTGCCCTTATAACCGGTGTTATTGCATTGCGTACAGCCTTTTCCGCGTTGGAAATTGGCGTTCTTCGCTTCTTCCGGAGTTATGCCGAAAGAAGCCAGCGCTTTTTCCGGCGGCGTATAAGATTCCTTGCAGTAAGGGCACACTGTTCTCACGAGCCGTTGCGCGAAAGAAACCATCAATACCGAAGAAATCAGAAACGGTTCGATGCCCATATCAATAAATCGCGTGATGGCCCCCGCGGCGTCGTTCGTATGAACCGTGCTCAAAACCCTGTGTCCTGTTTGCGCCGCCTGAACCGATACGGCGGCGGTTTCCGCGTCTCTGATTTCACCCACCATGATGACATCCGGATCCTGCCGCAGAATGGAGCGAAGACCGCTGGCAAAGGTCATGCCTGCTTTGGTGTTCAACTGCACCTGACGAATGTTATTGACCCTGTATTCAACAGGATCTTCCAGGGTAATGATATTGATGTCCGGTTTATTGATGTTATTCAAAATAGCGTAAAGACTGGTGCTCTTGCCGCTTCCCGTAGGCCCCGTGCTTAAAATCATCCCGTAGGGTTTCACAATCATTCTTTCGATTTTGGCCATATCAGCCGCATCCATCCCCAGACTGTTCAATGTGTAAATGCCGGCGCTCATATCCAGCAGACGCATGACAATGTTTTCGCCGTGAATGGTCGGCAGGGATGAAACGCGGACATTGATTTCTTTGTTTTCCGTCTTCAGCGTAAACCGACCGTCCTGAGGAACTCTGGAAACGGTGATATCCATGTTGGCCAGAATTTTAACACGGGCAATGACGGACAGAAAAATCGATTTGGGAGGCGAAGGCATTTCAATCAGTTTCCCGTCAACACGAAAGCGCATATGCACCGTGTTCTGCTGCGGACTGATATGAATATCGCTGGCTTTGTTGCGGACGGCCTGAGCAAAAATAGAATTGGTCAAACGCACCACCAGCGCTTCTCCCGCCTGATCCTGTAAAGATGTGATTTGAACCGATTCCTGGATGTCCGCGTCTTCCTCGGACTTGCTTTCTATCTCAATGTTTTCCATCAGATCGCCCAGATCAGATTGGGCGCCGTACATGCTGTTGATAAGCTGATTGATCTCCATCTCGGAGCACAACACCGGTTCAACTTCGAGATTAGTCAGTTTTTCAATCTGATCGAGAACTTTTATCTCCAGTGGATCGGCAATGCCGACTTCGAGAAGATTCCCCTTGATCCTCAGCGGGACAACCTGATGTTTCTGCACGATATCAATGGGAATGTAACGCACCAAATCGAAATCGAGAGGAAATTCATGCACTTGATATTTTTTAATGTTAAGCTGCTCGCTTAACAAAGTTATGATTTGTTTTTCCTGAACGATGCCCTGGCGAACCAAAAACTGGCCGAACCTCAAGTTTGATTTTTTATGATCGCTCAAGGCTTTTTCAAGCATTGCTTCCGTTAAGATACCCTCCTTGACAAGAATTTCACCAAGACG
>JASEHT010000284.1 GCA_030018675.1 Smithella sp. | reverse complement strand
TCACGCACGGGGACAAAGGGTTTACCTTGCGCGAGTGAATAGTCTGAATGGCCAGGATTACCTCGGCTGCAATAACGACTGGATCTACGCATAAATGAGGAGTAGAGGCGTGGCCGCCTTTCCCTATGATGGTGATAACAATACGGTCTGTGGCTGCCATCGTGGCGCCGGCCCGTAATCCAAAAGTGCCCGAAGCAATATTCGGTTCGATATGCAATCCGTAAATCTCATCCACGTCATTGAGAATACCCTGCTCCACCATTAACTTCGCCCCGCCCGGGTGCTGTTCTTCGCATGGCTGAAAGATAAATTTTACCCGTCGTTTGAGTTTGTCCTTCAACTGCACCATGAGTTTGACCGCGCCCAGGAGCATCGCCATATTCGCATCATGTCCACAGGCATGCGACACCCCTTCATTCTGGGATTTAAATTCTAGCTCATTTTCTTCCGTTATGGGTAAGGCATCCATATCAGCCCGAAAGGCTACGGTACCTGACGCTCCATGAACATCCAGGATGCCGACGACACCTGTCGTTGCTATGCCCGTCTGCACCCGAAGTCCCAGTCGTTTCAATTCATCGGCAATAACGCCGGACGTGCGGGTTTCCACAAAACCGGTTTCGGGATGTTTGTGGAAATCCCTCCGCATCTGAATTACATACTCGTGTATCTCTTGAGCATGGATCAGTATCTCTTGTGTTAGTGTTTTATTCTGCATCATTTTTTATTTTGCACTGATTTTTTTCCTATGTGGGCACATTCAGCGGGTATTCACCCCAAGCCCATCGCCCTCAGGCAATGCCAACCTTCCCTTATCAACGGTTACCCCGATATAAGGGTCGTTTGTAACAAGCAGATGTCCGTCAAGGTCGGCATAGTCGACCAGGGGCGTCAGATGCGCTGCCGCCGTGATGGACACCGAACTTTCGATATTACATCCAATCATAATTTTGAGGCCGTGGGCGCGAGCCGTGGAAATCATTCGAATGGCTTCGCGAATTCCACCGCACTTCATCAGTTTAATATTAATTCCATCCACAGCGTCTGACAAGGCGGGTATGTCCCCTGAACATTTTACGTCTTCATCAGCAAAGACAGGGATTTTTACATGTCGTCTGACCTTCTTCAGCGCTTCAATACTGCCGACGGGAAATGGTTGTTCTACGAGTTCGACCCCGAGTTCTTCCATAATGTTCAGCTTCTGTATCGCCTCATCAACCGTCCAGCCTGTATTGGCGTCTACACGAAAAACTGCCTTTGTGATCTTGCGTAGTTCTTTCAGAATTTCCATGTCATTTTTAATACCTACTTTTATTTTCAATATGGGAAAATCTTTTGCCTCATCCACCTTCTTGCACATTTTTTCCATGGTGTCAATTCCTATGGTGAACGAAGTTGTCTTTACTTCTTTTCGATTCAAGCCTAAGAGCTTATAAAGGGGTATTTTTAGTTTCTTGCCGATGAAATCGTGGAGGGCTATGTCAATTGCCGCACGCGCGGCGGCATCCTTTGGAAATTTGTTCTTGAGGTAACCGGTAATATCTTCTATGTGAAAGGGATCGGCATTTTTTAATACATCAATCGACCGGGCAAGTACCTCAGTAACGCTCTTTACATCCTCCCCAAAAAAGCTGGTAGGCGCTGCCTCCCCCAACCCTGTAATGCCATCTTCGTCTTTTAAAAGAACTATAATATTGTTTTGTACATCACGAATCTCCCGGGCAATCTGGAAGGTGTGCCTGAGTTTCAAAACTAAAGGCTGGAAAGAGAGATTCATGGTAAGAGAGGACGGATAACGTCAATAAATTTATCCACACCGAACTTGATGGGATCGGTAGCAGGAAGTTTCGTTTCCTTTTCCACCTTTTGGATCTCTCGTAATGCGTCATTATCGGTCATACCCACACAGTTGAGCGAAATACCAAGTACCTTGCAGGGATGGACTGGCTGCGCCAGTTTTTCGTAAAGTTCAATCAAGTAAGGAAGGGGCAAAATGGGAAAGTTGTCAAAATGGCGAAGCGTCTTTCGTGCAGGCTGATGGCACAAGATAAGACCCTGCGGAGCTGAACCATGCAATAGACCAAGGGTAACGCCGGAATATGCCGGATGAACAATAGCGCCCTGTCCCTCGATACTTAAAAGTTGATACTGATCTCGGTCGAGCACGAGTTTTTCTGCCGCCCCGGAAATGAAATCGGAAATGACGTGGTCTACAGCAATTCCACTCCCTTCAATCATAATTCCTGTCTGCCCTGTTGCCACAAAACAGGCGTTAATCCCCCGTTTTTTGGCGGCATTTGTGATTTCGATAGAGGTCACCTTCTTGCCTATATTACAGTCCGAGCCTACGGTAAGGATGCGCAAAGTTTTTGTTTCTTTTGCTTTTACGGTACATAGGGGAATGTCTTCGGGAACTTTGCGGACGTCCCAGATTTCGAGTTGCTGGTCGTGCGCCAGTTTGGAAAATTCAGGGTCGTCGCTCAAATGGCAATGGAGACCGCTAATTATATTGAGTTTGTTTTTTAAGGCATCGGTAATGTGCTTACGCCATTCGGCTGGAAGCATGCCGCCGGGAGGGGCAATACCGATAAGGAGAGCCGTGGGTTTTAACGGTAAGGTTTCCGCTACGGTACTAACAATGGGAATTCCTTTGCCAACACCAATAATCGACTCAATGTCTTTTCCTGCGTTAACACTGTCTATGGCCGCAACGACTTCTTCTCTGCAATAGCGAATAACGCCAACAGCCGTTTTTGCGCTAAAGACATC
>JASEHT010000283.1 GCA_030018675.1 Smithella sp. | reverse complement strand
CGTTCAGTTGGCTTAAATTTTTACGCCTGGCATTTTTTTTTCATGTTGGTCAGAGACTGAAAATGTTTTCTCTCTTCCTCGATGATTTTCTCCAGCGCATCATGCTGGGCAGCCGGAACCATTTTCTTGATTTCATGATAATAGAGAATCGAATCCAGTTCCCTTTGGATGGCGAAATCCAAAGCTTCGGATGTATGCGTGATTTTGGATAACTGTTTGTCCATCACTTCTTTGGTGAAAATCAAATTGTTGTCCACATAGGATCGCAGGTATTCACCGAACTCTCCTTCGTAACTCTCCGGTGCGCTTGATTTTTCCATGCCTGCAAAAAGTTTTTCAAACGTTTTTTTATGGGCAATTTCCGCCTGTGCCAACTGGGCAAAAAGTTTTTTCTCGTCTTCTTTTTTGGCAATCTGCTCGGCAAATTTGTAGAAATTAACGCCGTTTTCTTCAATTCTTATAGCGACTTCCATGATATCACTTGCTGAAAAAACACTCATTTTCAATGCCTCCTGATTTGTTAATAAATTCCACGTACCGCGGGTTTTCAACCCTCCGCCTTTGGCGGGATAATTCCACTGACATCTCGAACTGCACTTCGTTTATCCTCGACGAGTGTCATTAAATTGAACATATTTCACGTTCTAATGCAATAACATAAATTAACATTTTTTACGTCGATGATCACACGAAATAGATTGCATCTGACGAATCAGCAACATTATAAATGCCCGTAATCACAAGGCATATCATAAAAATTCTTCCTTATCATCTAGGCGGGGATTTCTTTTTTACTTTTATCAATACCTTGGCTGTCGGCATTTGGTCGTCGGGAAAAGAAACGCTTATGGGCAGCACTAATTTAGCGTCCACCGTTGTCGTGAAAAGTATTTTCTGCAAATCAATCGGTTCCGTCTCGATTCTAATTTTTTCTGGATCGGCCTGTGAAGCGATTAGAACCCTAACCTTCGCAGGCGTCACGCTCATTTTCTGCAAGGAAAGATTTTCCGGCAAAGCATTGTGGGACTTGATATGAATCGGGAACGTCCACGGGATTTTTTCAGAGGCATTCACAGAAATTTTTGATGGAATAATATCAGAAACGGTAAGGCTTGACGGTACGTTAATCATATCGGCCGTTAAATTAAATTCGCGTTTTCTGTCGACGACCTCCGATAAATCCAGAGACAATTTCATCGAACGTTCGTCAAAAAGACGGAACGCCTGTTGGGGTCCCTTCAGAACGACTCTTACATCAGTCTCTTGTGTTTTATCGACCTGCCAGTTTTTGGGAATATTTTTATATTCAATCGGCACGAGGAAATCGCGACGGACAACATCCCGTTGATAGCCGAAAGCAAACCATAAAAGAAAAGCCATAAAAATCGCTATGATTTTTTCCGCGGTGTTTTCTTTGAGCCAGTTCAAAGCCGGATGCGATGTTTTTGTCGGTGTGTTGCGTATATAAAATTGTTCCAGCGTTTCATGCAAAGCCGCAGCGCTGGGAATAACCGTAAGATTCTCCAGGTAGGCCAGTGATATAGTGCCTCTTTCTTCCGAAACCACAACACAAAGAGCATCGGAACGTTCAGACAGGCCAAGAGCCGCGGTGTGCCTCAATCCTATGTTGGAGTATCTTGTCGTGTTGGCGGAAAGCGGCAGATGACACCCGAACTTTCTCACTCTGTTGCCGTCTATAATCACGGCGCCGTCGTGACCCGCTGAATGAGAATCGAAAATACTTTCCAAAAGAGTTTCGCTGACCATTCCATCCAACTCCGTCCCGCCGTTAATATGCCTTTCCAGGGGATCATTTCCACGCAAAACAATCAAAGCGCCTGTTCTTTTCTTTGCCAGATTGGCGGCGGTTTGCGCAATAATTTCAGCGGTACTTTTTAATCCCGACAACTCCGGAAAGCTCTTCCCGATATTGCCCAGCATCGCCAGTCTTTCAAAGAAACGTCTTAAATCCTCCTGGAAAATGACGACCAGAACAAAGAGCAGGATGGAAAAGAAGGCCTGTAAAACAATGGTGGTGAGGTAAAGTTGAAAGAAGCGCGCCGCGATATAAACGCCGCCCAGAAGCGTTATGCCGATCAGCACAGAGCGGGAAGCCCTTGTTTTAAACCAGGTCAGAAGAGCGAAAATCATGATGGCGATGATTATCACATCCAGAACATCCTGAAGCCGGATGCTCCTAACGACAGACAAAACAGATTCCCATAAGGCCATAACTTCTACCGAATATGCTGAATATTAAAATATTTAGACAACTTATATAAAACGCGCTGACCGGTGTCAAGAAAGATTAAACCTTTGATTGACAATTACGGCGTTTGTTTCATATCATTTTTATTATGAAGAAAAGATTTCTGAATAAAAGTGAAGCAGAAAATGACTCGGGCAATAAAAGCAAATCTTGCAGAGAAAATGTCTGGTGCACAAAATACGGGTACTTCATTGACCTGGACGCCTGCCGTGCCCGCTCTCTGCAACTTAAGCATTGTCGCCGCTGCTACGCTTCCCTGATACAGGTGCCGCTACCGTTTTGATTCAAGACAATGGATGGTAACGAGTGTCAAATCCCGCTCCGCTGTGCTTCGGGGATAATTCGTCCATCAAATTTCAGTGCGCTATGCTTCTGAAATTTGGGACTCACTAAGACTTACAAATTTCAATTCACTTCGTTTTTGAAATTTGAGTCTCACAATAAAATGTTTTTCAACCATCAACGGATTCGTCTTATCACAAGGGCTTTGTCATGACCGC
>JASEHT010000282.1 GCA_030018675.1 Smithella sp. | reverse complement strand
TGAACAGGTCGGTGTCGTAATTGCTCTTCTTGCCCTGAATGACGGCGGTGAGGCGTTCCAGTCCCATGCCGGTATCAATGCTGGGCTTGGCCAGCGGATTCAACTTGCCGCTTTCATCGCGGTCGAATTGCGTGAAAACGTTGTTCCAGATTTCCAGATGGCGGTCGCAGTCGCAATGCACATCGCACTCGGGACGGCCGCAGCCGGTGTCTTTGCCCTGATCGTAAAGGATTTCGGAGCAGGGGCCGCAGGGACCGGTTTCGCCCATCATCCAGAAATTGCTTTTCTCATCCATGCGCACGATGCGCTCCGCAGGAACGTTCATCTTTTTGTTCCAGATTTCAAAAGCCTCGTCGTCGTCCTTATAAATTGTAATCCAGAGTTTTTCTTTGGGAAGTTTGACCACGTCGATTAAATATTCCCACGCCCAGGCGATGGCTTCTTCCTTGAAATAATCGCCGAAAGAGAAATTACCGAGCATTTCGAAAAAGGTGTGGTGGCGGGCGGTAACGCCGACATTTTCCAAGTCGTTGTGCTTGCCGCCGGCGCGCGCGCATTTCTGGCAGGTTGCCGCTCTCGTGTAGCCTCTGTGTTCCAGCCCCAGAAAAGCATTTTTGAACTGCACCATGCCCGCGTTGGTGAAAAGCAGCGTGGGGTCATCCTTGGGAATCAGCGACGAACTCGTCACCACGGTGTGCCCCTTGCTTTCAAAAAATTTTAAAAAACCTTCCCTGATTTCAATCCCGGTCTTCGCCATCAATATCTTCCTTTTTTATCTTTCCCAGTTTGTTTAAAATCAGGCCCGGCGGGAAACCGCGTCCCATCAGGCTCTGAAAAATTTTCTGTTTCTCTTTAAAATCCAAAGCGGACGTTTTTCTTTTGGCCGTTTTCTTTTTGATTAAAGTTTCAATCGCTTCTTCTTCCGGTAATTCCTCGCGCGCCGTCTCTATGGACGAATCGATTAATTCAGCGGCGACGCCTTTTTCGCGCAAACTGGCGATGACCTTCCTGTTTCCCCAGAGTTTATTTACAACCAGATTGCGCGTCCACTGATTGGCAAAAGACGCATCATTGAGATACTTCAAATCGTGGAGTTTTTCCAGTGTTTCTTTAATAACAACTGCGGGAAAACCTTTTTCCCGCAGTTTCTTTTCCAGCTCTTTTTCCGAATGCGGCCGCAAAGACAAAAGACGAAACGCCTTTTGCTTTGCCGCCTCTAAATCCAGAGCTTTCACTTATCCTCTTCCTGTTCTTTGGGCAGGGCGCCCAGTTTGACGCGGACTTCGTTTTCCACCTGCGCCATAATTTCGGGATTTTCCTTTAAGAATATTCTGGAGTTGTCCCGACCCTGGCCGATGCGATCGCCTTTGTAGGAATACCATGCGCCGCTCTTTTCGATGATGCCGTTTTCCGCCGCCAGATCCAGCACGTCGCCCTCGCGTGAGATGCCTTCGCCGAAGATGATGTCAAATTCCGCTTCGCGGAAGGGCGGGGCCATCTTGTTTTTGACAACCTTGACCTTGGTTCTAAATCCGATGACATCCTGACCGTTTTTAATGGAGGTCATCTTGCGGATGTCGAGCCGTTGCGATGAATAGAATTTCAAGGCGTTGCCGCCGGTGGTCGTTTCGGGATTGCCGAAGAAAACGCCGATTTTCATGCGCAACTGATTGATGAAAATAACGGTTGTTTTGGATTTGCTGATGCTGCCGGTGAGTTTGCGCAGTGCCTGCGACATAAGCCTGGCCTGTAAACCCATCTGGGCGTCGCCCATGTCGCCTTCGAGTTCCGCCTTGGGAACCAGCGCGGCGACCGAGTCCACCACCAGCACGTCCAGCGCGCCGCTGCGCACCAGTGTCTCGGCGATTTCGAGAGCCTGCTCGCCGGTGTCCGGCTGGGAGATCAGCAGGTCGTCGGTATTCACGCCGATTTTCTGGGCATAGGTCACATCCAGCGCATGTTCTGCGTCAATATAAGCCGCGATACCATTTTTCTTCTGCGCTTCGGCGACGACATGCAGAGCGAGCGTCGTTTTACCGCCGGATTCCGGCCCGTATATTTCAATGACTCTGCCGCGCGGAACGCCGAAAGTTCCCAGCGCGATATCGAGGCTCAACGAGCCGGTGGAAATGGCCGGAACATCCACTTTTTCCGAACCGCCCAGCTTCATAATGGAGCCCTTGCCAAACTGTTTTTCTATCTGAGTAATCGCCAACTCAACGGCCTTTGATCTATCCATGTCCGCCATAATACAATGCCCTCCTTAATTCTTTTTTATATAATTTATTTTTTTACTTGTGAAACTCAAATTTTAAAAGTGAAACGCATTAAAATTTGTAAGTTGAACAATCCCGCCAGAGGCGGAGGGTTGAAAGCCCAAAGCTGACTTTGGGCTTTCATGCCCTTGATTCTTCAATATTTTTTTGTTTTTCCATCATTTTTTCTGGATGCCGTCCTTCGACGGCATGACATACAATCTATCATTCACCCAGAGCAAACTCTGCCAGCTTTGTGTAAACAGCGCCCTGCGGAGAAAGATTGCTCTGGAACAAAAACAATTTATCAGCAATAAACCCTCCGGCTGTAAACATATCGAATTTTTTCAGAGCCTCGCTCATTCCCGTAATGTCTCGCGAATCCTTAATCCGCGCCAGGGTCAGATGTGCCTTGAAAGGCCTATCTTCCGCCGGAAAGCCGATAGCCGCAAAATCACTATCCAGTTTTTTCTGGAGAGTGATCAGTCTGTCCACATCGCCCGTTACACCGCACCACAGAACACGTGGTCTGCG
>JASEHT010000281.1 GCA_030018675.1 Smithella sp. | reverse complement strand
GCTGACGCGAATGCGATGCCCCTTCTTGAAGACGTTAGTTGTCGGCCAGAGCTCAACGACATACTGATATACCGTATCTGCAGCAATCGGACTCGGATTCGTGTCGGAAGCGAAATAAAAGGGATCGAAAGCCTTATAGGCCGGGTCGACCTGTGTGGGATTAGCCGGATTATAGGGTCGAAACATTGCCCCAAGCCAACCGGAGGTAATGTTTCTGGCCCGTCCGTTTGGGAATACATCGTTGACTTCGATAACCCACTGAACATCCTTTCTGTCAGTCATCCGTAAAATCATGTCCTTATCATCGCCGATATTGAAACTGGCCTTGATCTGAACAATAAATTTATCAAGAGCCGCTTGCGATAAAGGGTTGGTGAATTTTGTTTTTGCCCAGAAGGAAAGCTTCAGCGGACCGGAAATCTCCATGTCGCTGGTCAGGGGATCCGTCGTGAACGTCAGGACTCCTGTTTCATCATTGCGCTCATCCTCCCAAAAAAGCTGCGCATCCATATCTTTTCCCAGCGTGTACTTGGATATCTGGGAAATCATGGTCAACGGCGAGAAGCCGAGCCAGCGCTGAGCAGACCGGGAAGACATTCCATTCAGTGCCAGCGGATGGTGATAGAGAACAGGATTGGGCTTGGGTTTTTTGATACCGAGAAACACATTGTTATAATCAGTCGTCGATACGCTTGGAACCAGCTTATAATTATTCACCGCATTGATGACACCGAACCAGTCGCCGAAAATCAGAGAGGGTTTGGCTTTGGACAGATAATATGTTTTGTTCTGAAGTCGAGACGCCGGCAGCGGCCAGGCTTTCTCCGCGCGCCATCTTTCTTCACCCATGACATACAGCAGCACCGGGAACTGCTGCAGGAAAGGATCGTTCTTGCCTTTGAGCCTCCAATCCATCCACCGTACGAGCACATCCCACTTGAATTGCCCCTCAAGACCCATGCCTTTCACACCCGGATACATGAAGGCCGCGTCAATGTGATACCATGGTCCGACAATCATGGCTTTGTCTGTAGCGGCATGATTTTTCAGACCATATTCATAATTCATGAAAGACCCTCGGGTGAAAATATCAAACCAGCCCGTGGCGGTAAAGACGGGAAGATTCTGCGGTAATACGTTGCCGCCAACGGCCTCCGGCATATCGGGACCCAAATCCCATCCGCCAGCCGGTTTATCGGGCCAGTAGAGCATCGGAGAGCGCTTGTCAAACCAGGGGTTTCTCGTCTCCATTGCGGGATCGGAAATCCATTCCAGAGGAACGGTTAATTGATTAAAATGCTGCCCCCAAATACTCAACGCGTGCATGAAATCAGTCTTGTTGAATCCGGGTTCCGTTACGCCTCCGAGAATCAGGTCCGGCGGCAGGACACTGATCAGATCAGTTAAAACGATCCAGATGGCCATGAATTCCACATCGAAATTGCCGCCATGCATGACGATATCTTTAAAAACGTCGTTATAAGCAGACATCGGCGCAATGGCCTTGAGGTGCTTGGGCGTGCCGTTTTCCTGTTCAATCAGACCGGCGGCAAGATACTGAATAATTCCCATGTAGGAACCGCCGACCATGCCGACTGTGCCGTCCGACCAAGGCTGCGCGGGAATCCATTTATCAATCATGTAGGCGACATCGTATTGCTCAATGGGATCGAGAGGACTCCAAATCCCCTCACCGGAACCGGTACCCCTCATATCCATCACCACGACATTGTAATCTTTGGGGACAAATGCCAAAATGCTTGTAAGGAGGCCGATGATGTCGCGGCGATAGCCTGTAGCCACTAAAATCGTCGGGCGCCTGGCGCTGCCCGTCCCGTCGTAAGGAGATGTGTGATAAAAAGCCGAAGCGTAGATGTTACAGTCGTAGCCCACTGGATTTTCGACTTGGGTCATGGGGATTTGGATGTTGAAGTCGATCTTTAAATCGGCAACGCCCAACTTCACGAGAGCGTCCTGCATCTTAACTTTAACAGAATCATCCAAAATGATGGCTTGAGAGGCTGCGGGCGTTATCATCATACCCGCTATCAACGTGAGGAAAATTACAAATATCTTAAAACGATGTGTCTGCGGAATAAATTTATTCCTTTTTGCCCTTAAAGCTAATTTGGAAAAGCTCTCTTCCATAGAACGCATAAGACAAGTTTTCTTCATTATTCCTTCCTTTCGTTTTAATTCGTCATTGATAGTGGATTTTTGATGAACCCCTCCCTCGGCATTGTTACTGGATAAGATTGTGGTGATTTTGTAAAAAAAGTAATCGATTGAATCTGACATGTCAAGGATTATCTGGGCACACCATTATGGTGTTTCTATCTATGGATTTTCTCAATAACGCTGGAGTTCTGATGTAAAAAAACAGGGCCACATTTGTGACCCTGTCCGTTACTGCTTCATGAATGAGATGTTTATTCTTCTTGCATCTCATGCATTCGCATTAGCGTTTGAGGCATTCGCTCATAAACGCCTTGCGCTCATCGCCCTTGAGCGCCTTGACTTTGGCTTCGGCATTGCAGGATTTCATTTTTTCCTGCTGAGACGTTTTCGCAGATTGATCTACACCCGTTACTTTTCCGGAGAGACACTCGCTCATAAACGCCTTGCGCTCATCCCCCTTAAGTCCCTTGGCTTTGGCTTCGGCATTGCAGGATTTCATTTTTTCCTGCTGAGCCTTCTGGGCGGGGCTCGCAACTTTGCCCGCTTTATCCGTATCCTGTACCGCAAACGCTACCGCTGCAACAAAAAGAAACGCAAAAACAAAAACCAAAATCTTTTTCATTAATAATATCCTCCTT
>JASEHT010000280.1 GCA_030018675.1 Smithella sp. | reverse complement strand
ATTAATTATATATGGTGGGTTAGTGTTGACACCCTCTATGAATCCGGATGACTTAATTGGTGGCCGATTCGATCCTGCCTTTGCAATAGATTATGTCGACAAATATCTTAATCCTGGCCGCCCAGTTGCAGGTATTGAATATTTCGGAAGAGGTGAAGCACCTATGGCTGTATATAATCTTTTGCGAAACAATGGATTGCTTTCTTTCTTGTTTGGCTTGGGACCTGGTGATATTATAATTTCGCGGTTTACCATATCTGCTGACATAATTTCATCTGAATCATTACTCACTGGCATGAAATACGGCATCGGTTATGGATCAAGGACTGGTGTCCTTTTTACCACAATACAGATAGGCTTTCTGGGTGCGTTATTTTATTTTCTTTTTGTGTTTAAAGTGTTTTCTTCATTCTTCAATCGGCGGTTTTTCAGTAGTGACACGCCAGAAAAAATACAGATAATAGCTTTGGGTTTAGTTGGATTTTTGGGAATATTTATTTTTGATTTCTTTGCGTATTCACAAACCTCATTTCAAGTTATTCCTATAATACTTCCCGTTTGTTTTGCTTATCATTATGTCAAGGGACAATCTGAGTTTAAAAGATATAGTTAATGAAAATCCTTCAAATCAACAATTTCCATTATCGTCGTGGCGGTTCGGAAGCTGTTTATTTTAATACGGCTGAGCTGCTTAAGAAAAATGGCCATGAAGTAATTTTCTTCTCCAGCAAGATGCGGGAAGATCTGCCGTGCGAACAAAGCAAATATTTTATTTCCAATATCAATGATATTCCCCGTTGGAAAGGTTTGCAGAATTATTTTTATAATCGCGAGGCACAAGCTAAACTGGAAGCATTGATTTTGGCAGAAAAGCCGGACATTGCGCATGCACATCTTTTTTGGGGGAATATTTCGCCAGCCATTTTTTCGGTTTTTAAAAAACACAATATCCCGTTGATTCATACAGCACACGATTATCGCATGGTTTGTCCGGCTTATACTTTTACTGATATGCGCGGAAATGTATGCGAAAAATGCCACGGCAAACATTTTTTCTGGTGTGTCGTGAAAAGATGTTCAAAGGGTAGTGTTTTGGAAAGTGTCGTCATGGCAGCGGAAATGTATTTTAGAAATGCATTTTTCTCACCGGTAAAAAATCTGGCTGGTGTGATTTATGTAAGCAACTTCGCCAAGCAGAAACATCTGCAATACAATGTCGGCTTTTCCAAAATTCCTGATATAGTTTTACATAACTTTGGGGCTGAAAAAAACAGCGACTTTCTAGCACAGAATAAACGAAGTTATTTTCTTTATTTTGGCAGGTTGTCGCACGAGAAGGGGTTGCGTACACTTATTGACGCATTCCGTCAAATGCCGGATTTACCGCTTAGGATTGTAGGCAACGGCCAGGAAGAACAAGAACTGATTGATTACGTTCGAAGCAATAAAATTAAAAATGTCGAGTTTATGGGATTTAAGACGGGTGATGATCTAAAAAAATTAGTTTCTGCGGCATCATTCGTTATTGTGCCGTCAGAATGGTATGAAAATAATCCGATGACGGTCATCGAGGCCTATTCCATGGGCGTGCCGGTGCTTGGCGCAAAAATAGGCGGCATTCCGGAAATTCTGCCGGATGGAAAAACAGGTTTTTTGTTTACTCCGAAGGATGTGGCAGATTTAAAAAATGTTGTTACGCGAGCCAGGAAATTAAATGCGCTTGAGTATAAGGCAATGAGTGATAACACCCTGCGCTTTGCAGATGATAATTTTGGTGAGCGCTTGTATTATCAAAAGCTGATTGATTTTTACGAAAAAGTTGTCTCTTTCAAAAGAAAATTAAACTGAGTAAATAATTCCGCTATGGACGCTTCAATTATTGTCACCTACCGCTGCCCGATGAAATGCAAAATGTGCAATATCTGGCAGAATCCCACAGAAAAAAGCCGTGAATTCAAGCCGGAGCTTCTGAAAAGATTGCCCCGTTTGAACGGTGTTAACGTAACCGGCGGTGAACCGCTTATCCGAGAGGATTTGTCGGATATTATCCGTATTCTTTTTACAAAAACAAACCGCGTTGTCATTTCGACCAGCGGCTGGTTCGAAGAACGTATATTTGCGCTGGCCAAAGATTTCCCGCAACTTGGTTTTCGCGTAAGCATTGAGGGGCTTTCGCAAAAGAATGATGAACTTCGCGGTCAGCCGGGCGGCTTTGACCGCGGCCTAAGGGTTTTGCTTGGTTTAAGGAAGATGGGCGTGAAAGATATTGGATTCGGCATTACGGTTTCGAACAATAATTCCGCAGATATGCTCTGGCTTTATGAACTGGGAAAAAATCTTAACCTGGAGTTTGCCACGGCGGCTTTTCATAATTCTTTTTATTTTCATAAGTATGATAACCGGATAACAAACATTGATGAGGTCTGCGGCAATTTCGAAGACTTAATCAACAGGTTGCTGAAAGAGACACATCCGAAATCGTGGTTCCGCGCATTCTTTAATTTAGGGTTGATTAATTATATCCGAGGCGGTCGCAGATTGCTGCCGTGCGAAGCGGCAACGGAGAATTTTTTTATTGATCCGTACGGCGAGGTTCTGCCCTGCAACGGCATGGAAGAAAAATACTGGTTTGAAAGTATGGGCAATTTGAATGATGTCAGCGACTTTATGGAAATATGGAACGGCGAGAAAGCGAAAGCGGTAAGGGAAAAGGTCGCCCATTGCCCGAAAAGCTGTTGGATGATCGGCACTGCCTCGCCGGTGATGAAAAAATATATTCGCCATATTCTTCCGTGGGTCGTAAAAAACAAGATTAATTCATTACGCGGCGGCCGC
>JASEHT010000027.1 GCA_030018675.1 Smithella sp. | reverse complement strand
TTTGAGTTGATCTTCGGCACCAAAAACAGCACATTCGGCCACGTCTTTGTGCTTTGATACGATTTCTTCCATTGCGCCGGTTGACAAGCGATGCCCTGCAACGTTGATGACATCGTCGATGCGTCCCATGATGAAGACGTAACCGTCCTCATCAAAGCGGCCGCCGTCGCCGGTTACGTAATAACCCGGTCTTTCCGTGACGTATTCCAGATAGCGTTTATCATCCTGCCAAAGTGTAGGTAGGCATCCGGGAGGCAAGGGAAGCTTGATGACCACGGAACCTTCCTCGCCGTTGGGAAGCTGGTTTCCGTCGCCGTCCAGTATCTGTACATTATAGCCGGGTACCGGTTTTGTCGGAGAGCCCGCCTTGATGGGGAAACTTTCAGTGCCCATGCAGTTGGCGGCGATAGGCCAGCCTGTTTCTGTCTGCCACCAGTGATCCACTACGGGAATCTTCAGCATGTCGCTGGCCCAGTGGTAGGTGTCGGGATCAAGGCGTTCGCCAGCAAGGAAAAGATATCTTAGGCTTTTGATATCATATTTTTTCAGGTAATCGCCGCTGGGGTCTTCTTTCTTGATGGCGCGGAAAGCCGTAGGAGCCGTAAATAAAACGGAGACGCCATGCTGAGAAATCACGCGCCAGAAAGCGCCCGGGTCCGGCGTGCCGACCGGTTTGCCTTCATAAAGAATGGTCGTACAGCCGTAAAGGAGCGGCGCATAAACAATGTAGGAATGGCCGACGACCCAGCCGACATCAGAGGCGGCCCAGAAAACTTCGCCCGGCTTGATATCATAGATGTACTTCATCGACCATTTAAGCGCTACGGCATGGCCGCCGTTATCACGCATAACGCCTTTGGGTTTGCCGGTTGTTCCTGAAGTGTAGAGAATATAAAGGGGATCTGTTGCGGCAACAGATACGCAGGGAACGGATTTGGCGTCCTTCATTAAATCGTTCCAGTCCAGATCGCGTGAAGCATCCAGATCCGCTTTTACTTGTGGGCGCTGATAGATGACGCATTTCTGCGGTTTATGTCCGGCAATTTTAATGGCTTCATCCAGCAGAGGTTTATAAGCAAGGGTTTTCTTTCCTTCAATGCCGCAGGAAGCGGAGATCATGACCTTCGGCTTGGCGTCGTCAATCCGGATAGCCAGTTCATTAGGAGCGAATCCGCCGAAGACAACGGAGTGAACCGCGCCGATGCGGGCGCAAGAAAGCATAGCCACCACAGCTTCCGGAATCATCGGCATGTAGATAATAACCGTATCGCCTTTCTGAACGCCCAACGAACTCAAGGCGCCGGCGAATTTGGAAACCTTGTCCAGCAATTCTTTGTAGGATATTTTCTCAACGGAGTTGGTCACCGGGCTGTCATAGATAATTGCGGTCTGTTCCCCGCGTCCTGATTCAATCTGATAGTCAAGAGCGTTGTGGCAGGTATTTAATTCTCCACCGGAAAACCAGCGATAAAAAGGTTTATTACTGTCGTCAAGAACCTTATCCCATTTTTTGTTCCAAATGACTTCTTCTGCCGCTTTGCCCCAGAAAACATCGGGCTGATTGATGGATTGAGAAAACACTTCATCATACTTTAATTTGTTGGCCATACGGATTCCTCTTTTTATGAATTTTTTATGGGCATAGCAGATTGAAATTGCATTTGTCAAAGGAAAGATGGATTGATATAAGGGTACAAATCCCCATTCGCTTCACTTCGGGGATAGTTCCCAATAGCCCTTGGCTATTGGGTAGTTCGATTTGCTCTTCGCTATAGCTCAGAGAATCTCACTACGAATAGCCAATTTCAATACGCTACGCTTTTGAAATTGGAGTCTCACTAATTAAGGCACGGCTCCGTTACCCTGGAGCCGTGCCTTTTAATTCAGAAAATTTAATCAGTTATCAAACTTTTAAAAACAGAAAAACTATTTCATGTTTTTAAAGGAACCATCAACGAGTTCGGGTTCAGGTTTGAAAATATTAAGACCGAAACGTGCGTGCAGCTTGTTGAGCGTATCCGCCAACTGCGCGGGGTCCATGCCGGCGCCCAGGGCGAACGGTCCGGCAAATGCCCTCATGCAGTGAACCATGCCCAGGTCGATATCCGCCGCGGAAGCTGCGATCTTCTCTTTGTAAACACGAATGGCTTCATTGATCTGAATGGACAGAAATTCCATGGGGCCGATATCCTTGGACTGCTCGGAAGCGTCAATCTTGGCTTTGCCGCCTTCCCAGGTGTAAATTCCCTGGCCGGTCTTCATGCCGAGTTTGCCGCTGTCCAGCATAGTCTGAAGGACTTTGCCGGGCTTGAATTCCGGAGAAAGCGTTTCGGAGTAATATTTGAGGGTATGATAGAAAACGTCAATGCCGACGTAATCCGCGAGTTCAAAGGGTCCCATAGGCATACCGGCCATGGCCTTCATAATGGTATCAACGGCATCCGTCTTGATCGTGCCTTCATCCAGAACAGCGCTGATCAGGGCCTGGTTGGGCGCGCCGATGCGGTTGACGATAAAGCCCGGAGAATCCTTGAGCACCTTGATGGGGACTTTGCCGATCTTCTTGGTCATTTCACACAGCAGATCCACGTTGGCGTCAGTGGTTTGCTTGGCGTAAATCACCTCGACACCTTTCATGACCGGTGCGGGATTGAAAAAGTGCATACCGAGAATCCGCTCCGGGTTCTTCCCGGCCGTAGCGATTTCACTGATGCTCATGGTGGAGGTGTTGGACGCTATCAGCGCGTCAGCCGGAGCCGCCGCCGATAGTTCGGCACACACCTTTTTCTTCAGATCCATGATTTCCGGAACGGCTTCGATAATCACCTGGGCGTCCTTGACCGCCTCGGCGTTACTTAAAGAGGTGGACAAGTTGCCCATTACCTCGGCCTTTTTCTCGGCGGTGAGTTTGCCCTTGCTGACCAGGAAATCCAGGCTCTTGTTGACGGTGGCCATGCCTTTGTCAACAAACTCCTGTTTGATGTCCACCATAACAGCCTTCATGCCGGCCATCGCGCATACCTGGGCGATGCCGTTTCCCATGGCTCCCGAACCGATTACCGCAACTTTCTTGATATCATCCAATTTCATAGTGATTCTCCTTCCTTGATTATTTTTTATTTGATAAGAATTTAGGTAGCAATTCTTTTTAGTGAGCGGAGTATAGGTAATTAAGTGCTGGACTGTCAAGCGAAAAAGGGTAATTTTTGCATTTAAAATCAGCTTGCTAAGCAAAACCTTAAAACGCGTTTAAAATACAAAAATTATTTTGCTGTCCGATAATAATCAGTATTATTAAGCGGATAGGCTGTTGGTCGACAGAGCGTCCTTTTGATGATTGATTAAATTGCCTGAAATGGTTATATTAATAATCAATGGCGGATTGTTATACCGGAAGGACATATTTAACGTATTATCTGATGAAAAAACTTCTGTGATGCATAAGGAGGTCGTTGTATGAAAGTATTGAAAAAATTTTACATAATCACTTTGCTCGCCGCGGGGCTGTTTCTGGTGACGCTTTCTTTTTCCGGAACCGCGCTTGCAGAGCAGTCTGCGGGAAAGGATTGCGTCAGTTCCTGCGCCGCTAAAAAGCAGGCATGTTACAATATCAACGTCGATAAACAGCGCTGCGAGAAGGAATATCAGAGTTGTTTGGCTGCCTGTAAATCACAAGCCGCTCCATCATCTCCTGCGCCCCAAGAGCAGAAGTCTAAAGATCTTGCACCTGCTTTGTTTTAATCTGCAATAAAGTGCTCAGGGAGCCTGAAGAAAGTAAAATCTTCTTCACGGTGTGAAGTAATTTTCGCGGCAAATTGAAGACTTTACTGTTTTCGGGAATAGGCAATGTTTTGAAAAAATCAATAAATACAATATTGATTTGATGACGGAATGAATTTCTGCTTTTGGCACGAATTGTGCTCACTTAAAGATTGCCATTATATTTTGTTTGGGATAGATTTACGCTGCAGGCTTGGGGAAAAAATATCAACATGATGAATGGAAAAGATATCGCGGTTGTTTTTCCGGGACAGGGTTCTCAAAGAGCCGGAATGGGAAAGGATTTTTACGATCAGATTCCCGGTTGCCGTCAGGTGTATGAAGAAGCGGCCAATGCTTTAGGCTGGGATGTGGCGGCCATGTGTTTCGGTGATGACGAAAGACTGAATCTTACCGAATACACGCAGCCCTGTATTGTGACCACTGAAATATGCATGCTGCGGGGATTGGCGGAACGTTACGGTTTTGCGCCTGATTTTTTCGGCGGCCATTCCCTGGGGGAATATACCGCATTGGTGGCCGCGGGGGTTTTGCCGCTAGCCGCGGCGGTCAAGATTGTTCAGGCACGCGGCCGGTTGATGCAGGAGGCCGTGCCCGTCGGAGTCGGCGGGATGGCGGCCGTGATTTCGGAAAATATAGAAGCTGATTTTCTGAAAAAAGTAATGGAAGGTCTGAATGCCGATATCGCCAATATCAATTCGGCCAATCAAATTGTCGTCAGCGGCGAACAGACGGCCATTGACGAAGCGGAGAAAAGACTGGAACAGCATTTCCCCGAGGGGAAAACATTCCGTTATATCCGCCTGAATGTCAGCGCTCCCTTTCACAGCCGGATGATGAAAACAATCGAGAGCCGTTTTGCCGAGACGCTGGCTAACTTCGGAGGTGACCTGCAACCGCAAAACGCGGTTTCCGTTACATCCAATTTTACCGGGAATTTTCATACCGCTGACGTCGCGGCCATCAAAGGAAATCTGGTCAGTCAATTGAGCAATGCGGTAAAATGGCGTCAGAATATGCAGACGCTGGCGGCAAAAGCGCAGGACATTTATGAAGTCGGGCCGGGCAGACCCCTGCGCGATTTTTTCAAAACGATAGGCGTTACCTGTCAGTCCATCACGGGGCTGAACGCGGCGGAAAAAGTTTTCAAGGCAACACATTAATTAACCGTAAACAGGCGATACACTATCGCAAAGGAGCAGATATCTTGAACAATGAAAAAGACATAAAGAAGAATCCGGTAAAAATTCAGGACAACACTTTCCGCGACGGGCATCAGTCGATTTACGCGACAAGAATGAAAACGGAGGACATGATACCGATCGCCGAAGAAATGGATAGCTGCGGTTTTCACGCGATGGAAGTCTGGGGCGGCGCGACGTTCGACACGATGCACCGATTTCTCGGCGAGGATCCGTGGATGCGGCCGAAAATCTTAAAGAAATATATCAAGAAAACACCGTTCGCGATGCTGATTCGCGGGCAGAATCTGGTTGGTTACCGCCATTACGCTGATGACGTGGTGCGTGCTTTCGTGGATAAATCCTGTGAAATCGGCATTGATGTTTTCCGCTGTTTTGACGCGCTGAATGATTTCCGCAATATGGAATCCTGCGCGGAGAGAATCAAGGCCAACGGCAAACAGTTTCAGGGTGCGCTTTGCTATTCATTGACCGATGTTCGCCTGGGCGGCGACGTTTATAACCTTGATTATTATGTTCGGAAGGCCAAGGAACTGGAAAAGATGGGAGCCGATGCCATTTGTATCAAAGACATGGGCGGCATTATGTCTCCCTTCGATGCCTATGATCTGGTGACTGCCATTAAGAAAGAAATCAACCTGCCGTTGCATCTGCATTCTCACTACACCAGCGGCATGGCTTCGATGACCTATCTGAAAGCGATTGAAGCCGGCGTTGATGTCGTGGATACATGTCTGGCGCCGTTCGCGCTCAGAACGTCGATGCCCGCCATCGAACCACTCGTTGCCGCCCTTCGGGGAACATCGCGGGAGACAGGCATGGATTTGCACAAACTGCTTGTGCTGGGCGAACATCTGGAGAATATCTCTCCTAAATATAACAGCCATCTGGCCACGCATAAACTTTCAATCATTGATAACGGCGTTCTGGCGCATCAGATTCCCGGCGGCATGATTTCCAACCTCACCGGTCAGTTGAAAGAAATGAACGCGCTGGACAAGATCGGAGAAATTTACAAGGAAGTGGTGGAGACCAGAAAAGACATGGGGTCCCCTCCGCTGGTGACGCCGGTTTCTCAAATCGTCGGAGCGCAGGCGGTGCTGAATGTTTTGTTCGGCCGCTATGTCCGGGTATCCAACCAGCTCAAGGATTTGGTTCTGGGGTTGTACGGGAAAACGCCCATGCCGATAGATCCGGAACTGACGAAAAAAATACTGAAAAATTACAAACGGGGGCAGGAACCCGTAACGGGAAGACCGGCCGATTACCTTGAGCCGGAGATTGAGGCGGCAAGAAAAGCCATCGGCGATTTGGCCCGTAGTGACGAAGATGTGCTGGCGTATATCTTATATCCCGCAACCATGACGAAATTTTTACAGGCCAAGTACGGTGTTGAACCGAAGACGGATGCGGGCGCGGATCATCCGCATAAAAAGGGCGTTGCCGCTTAAAAATAAAGAAAGAAAACTCCTTTTTTGAATAAGAATGATTCTTAAAAGGAGTTCTTTTATAGATCAATCAAAAAAAAGAAATCAAGAAAGGTTGTCAATATGGATTTCAGTCTCAGTGAGAGCCAGCTGTCTTATCTGGATACCGTGCGCAAGTTTGTCAAAAATGAGATCACCCCGAAAATTCTGGAGATGGAAAAAGAACATGTTTTCCCCTGGGAAATCATTAATAAGGCTTGGGAAACCGGACTGATCAATCTCAGTATTCCCGAATCCGTCAAGGGCTATGAGATTGACGCTTTCACGTCGGCGCTGATCATCGAAGAACTTTCCTACGGCGATACGGGGATTTCGACTTCGGCCATGTGCAACGACCTGGCCAATGTCGTCATCGGTCTGCACGGCACCGATGAGCAAAAGAATTTATTTCTTAAACCGTTTGTGGAAAAACCGATTCTGGCATCTTTTTGTCTGACGGAGCCCAACGCCGGTTCGGATAATTCCATGATGACCACTTTTATCAGCAAAAAAGATGACGGCAATTATGTGCTTAACGGCTCAAAATGTTTTATTACCAATGCCTCTTACGCTTCTCAATTCACTGTTTTTTGCAAGACGGGAAAGCCGACGGGTAATTTTATCGCCTGCGTCATTGTTCCCGTGGAGCACGTGACATCCGACAGCCCCGATATCGGAAATTCCACCAGAGAAATAAACGTTCCGGCGGGCGGGAAGATCATCATCGGCAAACCGGAGGATAAGCTCGGGCAGAGACTTTCCAACACGACCAACGTGACTTTTGAAGACGTTATTATTCCTCCGAATCAGGTTATCGGAGACAGGAGACTGGGCTTTAAGTATGCCATTGACGTTTTGGACTACGCCCGGCCTATGGTGGCCGCGATTGGCCTGGGTCTGGCGAAAAGAGCGTTTGATGTAACGCTGGAATATACACGGGAACGCAAACAATTTAACAGTAGAATCTGTGATCTTCCCGTGGCCAGAGAGATGCTGACAACCATGTGGAAAAAGGTCGAACTGGCCGAAATGGCTTTGTTCAAGGCGATTTTCAAAATTCAGGAAAAAGCCAAAGATGCCGGAATCTACGCATCTCTTGCCAAGAACACCGCCGCAGAAGCCGCCGTTTTCTGCTCGACGGAAGGCCTTCATCTGCACGGCGGTTATGGTTTTACAAACGAGTATGAAATTTCCAAACTTGCGCGTGACGCTCACATTATAGATATTTATGAAGGTGTCCGGGAAGTTCAGAATATGATTATTGGACGGGAGATCGTCTGATATCAAGGAAAGGGTAGAAGGGGAGCCATGATCGAAAAACCGGTTGCTATCATTACAGGCGGCGCGACAGGCATCGGCGCCGCGTGCTGCCGTGCTCTGTCGGCCGAAGGATTTCATGTTGGCATTCATTGCAATAAGAGCGCCGAAAAAGCGCAGCGGCTGCTTGCTGAAATCCAAGAAGGATTTTTAATTCAGGCCGATTTGTCCAGTGTTGAACAAATTGACGCCATGATGGCTCAAATAAAAGAAGCTGCCGGGCGCGTGGATGTGCTGGTCAACAACGCCGGTCATTCCATCAATGCCGATATCATTTCCATGAAAGTGGAGCAGTTTGACGAACAGCGTGCTCTGACCCGAGGCGTCTGGTATTTGACCAAGCGGATTCTGCGTCAGTTTATGATTCGGAACTCCGCAGGACGCATTATCAATATTTCCAGCGTGGTCGGTCACACAGGCAACGCCGGTCAGATTCCCTACACGATGGAAAAAGCGGCGCTCGACGCCTTTACCAAATCTCTGGCGCAGGAGATGGCCGGACGCAATATTCTAATCAACTCCGTCGCCCCCGGTTTTATTGACACGGGAATGACCCGGGAACTGCCGGAGGAAATAAAAGATAAAATTATGAGCGCCATTCCTTTGGGCCGCGTTGGGAAACCGGAAGAAGTTGCGGAAGTCGTCGCTTTTCTGGCGAATAAGGGGACTTATATCAACGGCTCCGTCATCCATGTCAACGGAGGGCTCTATGGAGGCTGATGCCGGCATGAAAAAGGAAGTGCTGGATTGTCTTCCCCAGCAGAAGCCGTTCCGGTTTGTTGATGAGATTCTCAGCATGGATGACGAGCAGATTGTCGGCGCTTACCGGTTCCGCGAGGATGAATATTTCTACCACGGGCATTTTCCCGGTTACCCGATCACGCCGGGCGTGATTCTTATCGAGACCATGGCTCAGGTGGGTGTGGTTGCTTTCGGGATATATCTACTATCCCGCCAGAAAAATATGCGACCCGGCGACATGCCGTTGCCGATCAGCCTGTTTTCGCTGGCGGACGGTATCGAATTCAAACAGGTGGTCAAACCGGGAGAACGGGTTATCGTCAGAGCAAGAAAAATATATTTTCGTAAAATGACCATCAAAGCCGACGTTTCCATGGAAAAGGAAAACGGTGAAATGGTTTGTTCGGGAGAATTATCGGGAGTGGGAGTGAATAGATGAAAAAAAGAATTGTTGTAACAGGAATGGGAGTAGCCTCTCCCAACGCGCACGGACTGGAAAATTTTGAAAAGGCCCTCCGGGGAGGTGTATCCGGCATTCGTTTTATTCCCCGATTGCAGGAATTGAGTTTCGGCTGTCAGATTGCCGGTGTTCCGGAAAATTTCGATGAGATTCGGAAAAGTTATTTTGACCGGGAGAAACTTTTATCCATCAACGATAATATCGGTTACGCTTCGGTTTCGGCTGTGGATGCCTGGAAGGATGCCGGTTTTAATTTAAATGACGATGATGACGCGGTGGATTGGGATACGGGGGTCATCGCCGGTTCCGGAATTGGCGGCATGGATACGATAGCCAACACCATCGTGCCGCTTATCAATGAAGGAAAAGTGAGACGGCTCGGCAGCCGCGTTGTCGAACAGGTGATGAGCAGCGGCACCAGCGCCCGCATTTCAGGTCTTCTGGGCGCGGGCAATCAGGTGACGTCGAATTCAGCCGCCTGCAGTACCGGCAATGAAGCGATCATTGACGCCATGTGGAGAATCAGAACAGGGCTGGCCAAACGAATGGTAGCGGGAGGTTCCGAAGGAGCCACTCCTTATATCTGGGGAGGTTTTGACGCCATGCGCGTACTTTGCCGCAAATTCAATGAGAACCCCACAGCGGGTTCACGACCATTGAGCGCTACGGCATCAGGATTTGTACCCGGTTCGGGTGGCGGGATGCTGGTTCTGGAAGATATGGAAACAGCGCTGGCCAGAGGCGCGAGAATTTACGTGGAAATAATCGGCGGTTACGTTAATTGCGGCGGACAGAGAATGGGCGGTTCCATGACCGCGCCCAATCCCGAAGGCGTGCAAAGATGCATCCGCGGTGCGGTTGCCGACGCGGGCATTGATCCGGCACAGGTTGACGCCATCAACGGACATCTGACGGCGACTTACGCCGATCCTCACGAAGTACGCAACTGGACGTTAGCGCTCGAGCGCACACCCGAAAACTTTCCTTACATTCAATCTACAAAATCATTAATCGGGCATTGTCTGGGAGCGGCCGGCGCCATTGAAAGCGTTGCCGTTATCCTGCAACTATATAAAGGATTTCTGCATCCTTCGGTAAACAGCGAGGATGTGCATCCCGAGATAGAAAAATATGCTCATAGAATTCCGCAGAAATGTCTGGAATTTCCGGAAATGAAAATTATCGCCAAGGCCGGATTTGGATTCGGCGATGTCAACAGTTGTATCATATTCAAAAAATGGGACGGAAAATAACACTTAAGGAGAAAGATTGCTTTATGGATGACAAGAAGATTTTTGAAGAAATGATTAATATTTTAAGGCCGTTTGCCAAGAATCAGGACCTGCTGGCCACGGCGACGCTGGACACGCATATCCTGAATGATTTGAAAGTGAACTCGGCGCGTCTGGTGGATGTCATCATCAAATGCGAGGATGTTTACGACATCAGCGTTGACGATGATGAAGCCGATAAAATCCGCACCATCGGCGACGCCGTAAGCATTATCAAACAGAAGCTCGGCTAGTTTATGGATAAGACATCCAAAATATTTTTGCTTTTGCAAAATTTTGTAGGGCGAGTCACCATCCTGGTCCTGGCTCCGCTCTATTTCCTGACCGCAAAAATATTCTTTTACCGGGTGAGGGATTTAAAAGAAATCCGGCGCCGTTGCGCCGCTGAATTTGCGCGGCACGACGGCGGATGGATTGTCTGCTCCAATCATTTAACGATGATTGATTCTTTTATTTTGAGCTACGCTATTTTCAGCCTGAGCAATCATATCATTCAATATAAGAAGCTCCCCTGGAATCTGCCGGAAATAAACAACTACAAGCACAATCTCCTTCTTACGGTATTGTGCTATCTTTCCAAGTGCATTCCCATTCATCGCGGCGGGTCGCGCGAAAAAATGAAGGAAACAATGGCCAAATGCGTTTACATTCTTGCCAACGGCGGAACCATCATGATTTTTCCCGAAGGCAAACGTTCCCGCACCGGACGCGTGGATCAGGAAGGTTTTTCCTACGGCGTCGGCCGCTTTATCAGGAACGTGGAAAATTGCAAAGTCATGTGCATGTATGTGCGCGGAGACAAACAGGATCAGCTCAGCGTCATCCCCGCCTGGGGAGAAAAGTTTTCGGTGCAGATGGAAGTATTCACTCCGCAACCGGTCGAGGGGAGTGAATTAAGGGTTCAGCGGGAATACGCCAAACAGATCATTGAACAACTGGCGCAAATGGAGGAAAAATATTTTGCCTCACGTCGGGAACGATGTGGTGGATTTGCGGGATGCGGCGAACAAGGGCAAAAGCAGGGATTCGCGCTTTCTAAAAAAAATCCTCACAGATGCTGAAATCGATGATGTCAAACACGTGGCAAATTCCGATCAGCGGCTCTGGTCGCTTTGGGCCTGCAAGGAAACCGCGTATAAAGTCATAAAAAAAATTTCGCCGGAGACGGTCTTTGTTCCGCGGCGCTGGCCGACGGTTTTTAAAAAAATTACATCGGAATACGCAGAGGGAGAGGTTGGGATATGGGGAGAGGGCGGCATTTTTGTCCGTCTCTTTTCCCGATCCGACCACGTTCATTGCGTGGGTTCCGACGATCAGTCCGTTCTGGATCAATTAATCTGGAATGTTCACACGCTGCCGGTTGAAGAGAAAATAACCCCTTCCTTGTTTGTTCGCCGTTGTATCGGACAAAATCTGGCGGAATATTTCCGTCGTGATTTTGATGCCGTTGAAATCAGAAGAGAAAGATGGAAGAACGAACTGCAGCCGCCCGGTGTTTACCTAGACGGGAAAAAAACGAATGTTGACGTAAGTCTCAGTCACGACGGACGTTTTGTCGCTTACGCTTTCCATGAGTTTGCTGACCATCCCGGCTCACCGGAACGCCATCCGGGGTGCGGATGGAATGATCCGGTATTTCAGGCATACAGAGATTTCTGATCATCGCCGACGAATGGTGTTTATCGCGAGAACGAAACATTCCTGTTCCTCCAAAAATATCTTGTTTTTCAAGGCGCTGTTGGGTTAAGAAGTAATCATATCGATAATGGTTGTCGCTCGGATGAGAAGTTTTTAAACGATCAGTCTTCATATAAAAAGGATGAATCGTTATGGACGAAAGAAGAAGGGCGAAACGGCTGGTTGAGGATGGTGAGGTTACCATCACCATTGTTGCCGGCGGGAAAAAATATCCCAAGGGAAAGGTTATATACAACACCTGCAAGGATATTTCTGTTTCCGGCGCTAAAATTCAATCGAATATTTTCCTTCCGATCGATACCCTCCTTAAAATTGATTTCAGATTAAAGAATCTCCAGGAAATGATCGGTGCCATGGGCAAGGTCAAGTGGATAAAAATAATCTGTGAAGATGAAAGCTACGACGCCGGTGTGGAGTTTGTGAATACGCCCCAGGAAGCCATCGAAAAATTATCGACATATATTGCCTGGAAACAGAAGCTCAAAGGCGCCCATCCCGGTTAATGCTTCGTGTTCGATGTTCATCTATGACCGGTATTGCATATTTCTTGAGATGAAAAGTCCCCTGTGATAAGAACGTTGTCAAATTAAAACATAAGCAGGTGGTTATTTATGAAAATCGCTGTTTTAAACGGATCGCCGAAAGGCGAAGTCAGTGTCACCATGCAGTATGCGCATTTTCTGGAACAGAGATTCCCCGAGGCGGAATTCAAATATTTCGATGTGGCGCAGAAAATCAAAAAGCTGGAAAAAGACGACAAGGCCTTTCAGGATGTCATCGACGGCATCGCTTCGGCGGACGGCGTGCTCTGGGCTTTCCCTCTTTATTTCCTGGTGGTGTGTTCCCAGTACAAAAGATTCATTGAGCTGATTTTTGAAAGAAAAGCGGCGTCGGCGTTTCGCGGTAAGCAGGCCGCCTGCCTGACGACGTCGATTAATTTCTTCGATCATACTGCTCAAAATTACATGAACGCAGTTTGTGACGATCTGGAAATGAATTTTTTCGGTTCCTACTCAGCGGAGATGAATGATTTGCTCAAGACCAAAGAACGTCAGCGGCTGAAATCTTTCGGCTCCCTGTTTATGAAGGCGATTCAAGAGAACACACCGGCGATCAGAAACAACAAACCTCTGGTTGCGCCGGACGTTATTTTCGAACCTCAAGGGTTAACGCCCGTTGATGTCGCCGGTAAAAAAGTTCTGATTGTCGCCGACAATCTGGTGGAAAGCGCCAATTTGCAGAAGATGGTGGAAAGATTGAGGCAGACCTTTTCTCCGGCCGCCGAACTGGTGCAGTTGAAGGATATTGACATCAAGGGCGGATGCCTCGGATGTATGCAATGCGGCTACGATAACGTCTGTGTTTATGAGGGCAAGGACGGTTTTATTGATTTCTTCAACAACAAGGTTAAAACGGCGGATGTCTTATTTATGGCGGGAGCGGTTCACGACCGGTATCTCTCGTCGCTTTGGAAGTGTTTTTTCGACCGCAGTTTTTTCAACGGCCACACGCCGGCGCTGAAAGGTAAACAAATCGGATTCGTAATTTCCGGCCCGTTCAATCAGATCGCAAATTTACGGGAGATTTTGAAAGCCTCGATTGAAATGCAGCATTGCGGCATGTCCGGTTTTGTCAGCGATGATATGGGAAGTTCGGATGAAATCAACGCCGCCCTGCAAACCATGGCTTCTTGCGCGGCTTCGCAGAGCAAACTCGGCTATCTTTCACCGCCGACGTTTTATCAGATCGCGGGAACAAAACTGTTCCGGGACGCCATATGGGGTAGGCTGCGCGTGGTTTTTCAGGCCGATCACCGGTACTACAAGGAGCACGGGATGTATGATTTCCCTCAAAAATATTATAAATGGCGGGCGATCAACGGCATTCTGTCGTCGCTGATGAAAATTCCGGCGTTTCGCCGTGAGTTCAACAAGAGAGTCAAACAGGAAATGATCAAACCGTGCGCCAATGCCCTGAAGAGAACGGAATGAGGTGAAAATAATTGAAGTCTGTTGCGGGATTCAACAGCCCCGCAAGCAAAGCTTGCGGGATAATTCGATCAACAAACTTCAGCGCACCTATAGTGACCTTTAGGTTATTCATTTCTGAAGTTTGGATCTCATTAGGAGGATAAATGAGTTATGAATCATAAGGATGTTGTCGCTATTGTAACCGGTGGCGCGTCGGGACTGGGCGAGGCCTGCGTGCGCGAGTTGATCAGGAAAGAAGCCCGGGCGGTTATCGTTGACCTTGACGTGGAAAAGGGAGAAAAACTGGCGGCGGATCTCGACCCCAACGCAATCTTCGTAAAAACCGATGTGACCAGCGAAGCGGACGTCGCACAGGCGCTGAAAAAAGGCGTGGATGCCTTCGGCAAAATAAACGCGGTCATCAATTGCGCGGGTGTTGTCAATCCGGGAAAACTTATCGGCCGGAAAGGACCCCTGTCGCTGGAAGCTTTCAATAAAGTTATTCAGATTAATCTTGTGGGAACGCTCAACGTCATCCGGCTGGCGGTTGAAGCGATGATGAATAATACGCCCGGCGATGAAGGAGAAAAGGGCGTGATTATCAACACGGCGTCCATCGCGGCCTTTGAAGGCCAGATCGGACAGGTTGCCTACAGCGCTTCCAAGGCCGGAATCGTGGGCATGACGCTGCCCCTCGCGCGCGAAATTGCCGATTACGGGATAAGAATTGTCACCATTGCTCCGGGCATTTTCGAAACACCGATGATGGCCGGTTTGCCGCCAGCGGTGAAGGAAGACATGGCGAAAACGGTTCCTTTCCCGAAACGTCTGGGCCAGCCAGCTGAGTATGCCCGAATGGCGCTGCATATCATCGAAAATATTATGCTCAACGGCTGTTGTATCCGGCTCGACGGCGCGCTCCGCATGCCGCCCAGATAAAGTCTGCGTCTTCTCCGTTAAAACAGCAACTGCAATAAAAATTTATCGCCGGGGCGGCGGAACAAAGACATTCCGGATGCCTGTCTTTTTCAATGTGATTGCGGAAGCCGGGCATTGATCGGAGCAGACGCCGCAGCCGATGCATTTCTGCTCATTAATCACGGCGACGTCGTCACGCATATGAATCGCTTCCATGGGGCACATTTCTTCGCACAATCCGCAGGCGGTGCAGGCGGATGACTCGACTTCGGCCATGTGCGACGAGTAGGCCTGCATCGGAGCGCCGCCGATGTAGTAAATCTGAAACGTGCCGCAACAGCATTTGCAGCAGTTGCAGATCGCGTATTCATCATTCTCCGGATTATTTTTCACATGAAAAGCCTTGTGTACCAGTCCATCCTTTCGGGCCTTTTCCATGAGGGCCAGCGCCTCGTCTTTTGATACCTGTTTGCCGAATTTGTATCGGATGACGAATTCCGCGGTCTGCCCGAATGAGAAACAGTTTTCTTTTTCCTGCGTGACGCGGCAGGGTTTGTCCAGAAGTTCCTTCTCGTGACGGCAATAACAGGTCGATACGGCGATGGTATCGAATTTTTCGATGATCGACCTTATTTCATCGGGCGCCAGCACATCATCGTGTCCGTGAGGGATTTCCTGTGCGATGGGAACCACTCGTGTCAGCGGAGGGACTGTTTTCAGATAATCCATAATCGGGTCGTAACCGGCTTGAACCATGTCCGAAACTTCATGAAACAGCTTGTCGAATAAGCCGGCCAGTTTCTTTTCCTTGTCGCTTTTGCCGCCTCTCATCAGCGTGAATTCAAACAAACCCGGTATCGGAGGCAGCAGCCGGTAAACGGCAATGCCGGTGCTTTTGCTGGGAATGCCGGTCATAATACCGTTGGTCATCAGACGGTTCAGCATCGTATCCAATTCCGCTTCGTTCATATCCGCTTGCTTCTTAATTTCCTCCAGATTCATCGGCTTGGTGAATATCCGGATGAATAGAGCCTCTTCTTCATTCATAATCGTCTGCAGCAATTCCAGCAAGGTGTCGGTAATCGGCATCGGGACGGATCCGGCGTTTATCGAGGCCTGGGCGGCATCCCGCCATATTTGTTCATTCATAACATCTCCTTGTCTTCATGATTATCCGGTTGATTACAGATAGCCTCCCAGATTCAGCGCGGCCATGTCCATGCTGAACCCGAGTTTCGTATGGATAAGCTCCTTGCCCTTGAATGCGAAAGGATGAAGCACCAGCGAGCAATCTTCGGGAGTAAATTCGAGCGACGACGACACATCCAGCAGTTGTCTCTCCGTCATCAGACTGCTCAGGGTGATGAGCGCGCTCTCCAGCGCTTCCGATAAGGGCAACGTGACCGGATAAACATTCTGCACCGGAAAGTCAACGGCCAAATCGGTTTCCGGAGGCGTGGCGGTTAACTGCCGGCACCAGCGCAAAAATAACGCCGGATTGATTTTGAACGCCGGCGCGTAAAAGTAAAAAGGCGTGCGGGTCCAGATTTCAGCGGGTGCTTTTGGCAGGTTCGCCGCATGAATCAAATCGGCGTAGGTTTCGAGCCGGAGGCCATTCACCTTTAATTTCATCTGCCAGAAAGGAAGGTAGACGATGTTGTCTCCTTTCTCGCGCCAGGTAAAAAAATTCACCCTGGAGAAAAACTTATCCGAGGGATTCCACGCGGAGTGGCAGTTGGAGCAAAAAACAATCAGAGCGTCTTTCTCGCCCGGCAGATCGGCGCCGCAATGCGGGCAGAGCAGGGGGACGAAGGCCACATGCCACGGCTCGGATGGCGCGGCGTCAAGCCGATCTTCGATTTCCCCGTCGTCCGTTCGGGGCGTCAACGGCTTTTTCAAAATGGCATCATAGAGGCGGCCGTTGGCAAAATAGACCGGCGTGTAGATCATGCTGGCCGTTTCACCGATGAGGATTTCCCGCCGGTAAGGGTTTTGCGCGCGCTTCTGGAAATTGTCGGAAAATGTTTTTGCCGTTGCGGAAGAGGCCGCAATGAACTTTCCCGCTTTGTTGTCGCTGCCGACGAATTTCAGCTTTAAGGCCTGCGGGCGCAGTCCCAGAGAATAGGGAAGCTGCGGAAAATCGTAACATAAAAAATTGGAGTCGAAATATTTGTAGGTGACGTTTTTCCCCATGAGCGTGTAGGAAAGTCCCCTGAGCCGCCAGTAGGGAATGAAAAAAATGTCATCCGGGAGGCCTGCCTTGGGCGGCATGTAGAAACGGAAATGATCGTTGGTCGCCAGATAGACGCGCGTGCGGCAGAATTGACACGAAAGAATACGGTCGGCTTCGTCGAGAATAATCGGCGCGCCGCACTGCGGACATTGCTGTTCTATCTGAAAGCTAGAGCCGTTCACCACACTGATTACAATAAATCGATTCCGGTAAATTTTCAAAACTACATGAGGAACATTTCCGCGGCGTCGGCTGAACCGTTACCGCCGTGCCGCAGTTGACGCAGAAATTGGCGTTGACCGGTAAATTTCTGCCGCAATGTGCGCACTTGTTAATAACAAGGATCTGATGTCCGCAGGCGGGACAAAAATGTGCTTCTTTAGGAATGATTTGTTTGCAATCCGGGCAGGTGTATGTTTCCGGCGGTAACGATGCAGCAGATGTTCCCTTGAAAGCCTCCATAAGCATTCCCGGCATCATGAAGCCCATGCCCATTCCCAATCCTGCTCCGGCCTCCGATTGCGTTGTTGCTGCAGATTCCACGGCCATTGCCATTTTCATTTTCAGGAGTTTGTTGAGATCATCAAAAACCCCCAGCCTGCTCTTGTCGTCAATGGCTTTTTGCACTTCCGGCGGCGGCGTGATGGAGTTGATGTAAAGATCGGTCAGCCCCAAGCCGAATTTGCTCAAGTCGTTTTGCAACATCAGTTTCAATCCGTCGGAAAATTCGTTGTATTTTCCCGGCAGGTTGAAGATGGTATCAACGTTGCCGCCCATGTAATCGTTGAAGCGCGAAACGATGACGCGGTTCAGATATTCTTCAATTTCCTCTGTGCTGAAAATCCCCTGCGTTCCGACAAGAGAATTAATCAGCAGCAGCGGCTGGATGACGCGGATATTGAAAACGCCGAAAGCGCGCAGGCGGATGAGTCCCAGTTCCTTGTCGCGGAAGGCGACCGGGTCGCGCGTGCCCCACTTCAAATTGGGGAAAATTTTCATGTTGATGAAATAGACTTCCGCGCGCAGCGGGCTGGTCATGGCCCAGGGCGTGGCCAGCACTTTTGTCAGCAGCGGAATATTGCCTGTTTTTAACGTATGGCGTCCGGGGCCGAAGGCGTCGTAGGCTTTCCCTTTGTAAAAAAAGACGGCGCTCTGACTTTCGCGGACAATAAGCTGGGCGCCGAATTTGATTTCGCCGGAACCTTTCTGCGGGATTCTATGCGCGAGTTCCTTTCCCGATTCGTCAAACCATTCGATGACTTCCAAGAAAATCAGATTATTTGTTCCCATGATATGCCACTCCTAAAAACGTG
>JASEHT010000279.1 GCA_030018675.1 Smithella sp. | reverse complement strand
CAATCGCATTATCAGCGGCATGTCTTATGGCGTCGTCATCGTGGAAGCGGGAGAAAAAAGCGGTTCTCTGATTACGGCCAGGCTGGCGCTGGAACAGGGACGGGAAGTTTTCGCCGTTCCCGGCAGCATCGACTCCGCCGGTTCGCGCGGTACGAACAAATTAATCAAGCAGGGCGCGAAACTAATTGAAAACACAGATGATATTCTGGAAGAAATTCTGCCTCAGATTGACAGAACTAATGTGCTGAAACCGGTTGGGGCTTGCCCGTCCGAAGAAATCTCTGACGAAAATGTCGAATCATTAAGCGTTTTAGAACAAAAAATAATCGGTTTTGTCACCAAAAAACGACTTCATATTGACGATTTAATTTCTTCAACCGGCTTATCTTCCGGCGACATTTTGAGCGCTTTAACGACACTGGAATTAAAAGGATTTATTCAACAGCATCCGGGCAAGTTTTTTTCACTAAAAAAATAATTGCTTTACAAAAAGCTTTCTTGCGTCTATATGGGCGGCGAATTATTTAAGGAGCAGCTATGTCTAACTCGTTGGTTGTCGTGGAATCTCCCACGAAAGTTAAAACCATTAAAAAATTTCTCGGGCCCGATTTCAACGCCGTGGCTTCGATGGGACATATTAAGGATTTACCGAAAAGCACTCTGGGGATTGATCTGGAAAAGGATTTTGAACCGACGTACAACGTCATCGATGCCAAAAAGAAAACCATTGATGAATTGAAAAAAGCCGCAAAAAGCGCGGATAATATCTATCTGGCGCCCGATCCGGATCGCGAAGGCGAAGCGATTGCCTGGCATATCGCCGAAGTCATCAATACCAAGAATAAAAATGTCTATCGCGTGCTGTTCAACGATCTGACCAAGGACACAGTAACGCAGGCCATTAAAAATCCCCTGCAACTTGATTTCAACAAATACGAGGCGCAGCAGACCCGTCGAATCCTGGACCGGCTGGTCGGTTATCAGATCAGTCCCGTGTTGTGGGACAAGGTCAAAAGAGGGCTGAGCGCCGGACGCGTGCAATCCGTGGCCGTGCGCATTATTTGCGAAAGAGAAGAGGAAATAAATAATTTCGTTCCCGAGGAATACTGGAATCTGGTGGCGCAATTCGAAGGCGCCAATCCTCCGCCGTTTGAAGCCAAACTGATCAAGGTTGACGGCAAAAAAGCCAAGGTGTCAACAGCCGAACAGGCCCAAACACTCGCCGATAAAATCCGTGTGTCTGATTTTATTGTAGAAAAACTGGACAAGAAAGAGATCAAACGCGCCGCGCCGCCGCCGTTTACCACGAGCAAACTCCAGCAGGAAGCTTCGCGTAAACACGGTTTTACTGCTAAGAAAACTATGATGGTCGCGCAAAAACTGTACGAAGGAATTGAGTTGGGCAAAGAAGGCTCTGTCGGTCTCATCACTTATATGAGAACCGACTCCTACAGAATCTCAGATGAAGCGCTGAAAGACGTGCGTGAATATATCAAGGAAAGTTATTCATCGGACTATCTGCCGCAGAAGCCTCTTTTATACAAGAATGCACAAAAAGCCCAGGATGCCCATGAAGCGATCCGCCCGTCCAAAATGACTTACAGGCCGCAGGATATCAAGCACCATTTGTCCGCCGATCAATTCAAACTTTATCAACTGATCTGGAACCGATTTGTAGCCAGCCAGATGAATCCGGCGCTTTTCGACCAGACCACGATTGACATTGCCGGCGCCGGTTGTGTTTTCCGCGCACAGGGACAGATATTGAAATTCCCCGGTTTCACGATTCTTTATACCGAAGGTAAAGACGACAAGGAAGAAAACGGTAACGATAGCGATAAGTTGCTGCCCGAAGTGAAAAAAGATGAAAAACTGAAACTTGTCAAGCTGAATACAGAGCAGAAATTCACTCAGCCACCGCCCCGATTTTCGGAAGCTTCGCTGGTTCGTGAACTGGAGGAAAAAGGAATCGGCCGTCCGAGCACATACGCCACGATTCTTTCGACGATTCAGGACCGCGACTATGTCCGATTGGAAAAAGGTAAATTTCATCCTTCGGAACTGGGCATGATGGTCACGAAACTGCTGGTAAAAAGTTTCCCGACCATTCTGGAAATCGCTTTCACCGCAGATATGGAAAACAAGCTCGACGCCATCGAAAGCGGCGAACGGAAAAGAGTTGATACGCTCAAAGAGTTTTACATGCCTTTCGCTGAAGAGCTGAAAAAAGCCAAAGCCGAAATGAAAAACATGAAAAAGGAAGAAACCCCTACGGATTTGGCGTGCGAAAAGTGCCAAAATCCGATGGTTATCAAATGGGGAAAGAACGGGCGCTTCCTGGCCTGTTCTAATTATCCCGAATGCAAAAACACTATGAACTTTACACAGGACAAAGAAGGGAAAATAAAAAACGTGGAATCAAAAACAACAGATATTAAATGTAATAAATGCGGCAAACCCATGATTGTTAAAGAAGGCCGCTTCGGCGAGTTCCTGGCCTGTTCGGGTTATCCCGAATGCAAAAACACCATTAATGCCACCAGAAACGAGGATGGTGATATAGTACCGCAGGAAGCGCCGGTAACCGACGAAGTCTGCGAATTGTGCGGCAAACCGATGGCTGTTAAACGCGGCCGTTACGGTCAGTTTCTCGGCTGCTCCGGTTATCCCGAATGCAAAAACATCAAGAAAATGGGCAAGGACGGCAAATTGACGGCGCAGGAAACTGTGGTAACGGACGAAGTTTGTGAAAATTGCGGCAAACCGATGGCGCTCAAGCGCGGACGCTACGGCCAGTTTCTGGGATGCACCGGTTATCCCGAATGCAAAAACATCA
>JASEHT010000278.1 GCA_030018675.1 Smithella sp. | reverse complement strand
TCTCAATGGTTTTCATCGGACAGCGTTCTTCGGCGCAAATAGCGCAGCCATTGCAGTTTTCACTGATGACACGGGCTTCAAACCGGCTGGGTTCAAAAGCGTGAGGATGCTTCAACTGCGTCATGCCGCGCAGAACCGTACAACAGCAGGGACAGCAGTTGCAGATCAGCAAAGCCTTGTCGGAACTGTTATTGCTGGTATGAACCAATCCCGCTTTTTCTGCTTCATCCAGCACCTTCATTCCCTCTTCCTTGCTGATGTGACGGGCAAAGCCTCTCTCCACGAGAAACTCAGCCACATCTTCAAAAATAAGGCACACCTCTTTTGGCTTGTCGCATTTAGCCACACTGACCCGGCAGGCGCAGTGGGTAAGCGCAATGTAATTCGCTTTGCTGATGAAATTCCGGACTTCTTCATACGGATGCACACGGTTTTCGGGTTTAATGGATTTTTCCACAGCAACCACTCGCATGAGCGGCGTGGGCTGACCGGCAAAAGACGCGCCCAGCGCTTCATGATGATACGCTTCCCAGAGTTCTCCCAGACGCTTATGCATGGGAGTGCCGCCGCCCTTCATGAAGGGAAATTCAAAAACGCCGGGAATCAGCGGGAGCAGGCCATAGAATTTTACTCCCTCTTTATTCCGCGAATAAATGATTCCCTTGTTCGCCATGGATTCCAGATGATTTTTGGCATCCTCTTCCTTAACACTAGCCGCCCCGGCTATTTTGGAAACACTTTTATATTTAAAACTCATATGAACGGCCAGCGCCGCTTCTTCCGGTGTAAAAAGCAGCCGCAGTATTTCATCGATCGATTTCGCTTTGGGTGCCGTTGCCGGATGGGAATCCAGAATTTCTCTCAATTGCTCATAATTATTCATGTTTATCCCCCATTAGTTTGATTGATAAACAGCATAATAGACCGGTCGTCTAGTGTCAAGTACTTTTATAGATAATCTGATGGGTACTTTTAAAATATACCAGGAACAAAACAAAGTGGGATTCGAAAGAACTTATATTTCAAGACTTGACCCTAATTTCCGAAAATATTTATGTGGTCAATTTTCCGGACCGGTTTCCGGAATGCTTCCTCCGAGACTCTTAACAAATCTGATGAATGGTTCCTGCGCGTATAATAGCTTTCCCGCTACCTTTCGCAATTTATCCACCTTCTCTTCAGGCAGAGTGAGAACCGTAGGTATACTCTGATAGTATTCCCTTTCTTCCTTATCGGGAAGCGAATCAAAACAGACGTGAATTATATAAATTTCTACATCCTTTTTGCCGGCATTTTTCAATTCCTTTGTCCATTCCTCAGAGTAGCGTCGCAGCAGATCAATCGTTTCGAAATTGTATTTATTGACCATGATTGTTGAAGACGCGTCGAGAATGGCTCCAATGCCCGGAATCTCGCCAATCAGGCTCCATTTTTTTCTTTCCTGCGTTTGCGCGTCAACGATGATGAAAACCAGCCGGTGGCCGCCTTTAATATTTTCTTTTTTCATAATTTCCCGGATGCCGCCCATGGCCGCGATGCTTTCTATAATACTCCGTACGCCGAGATTATCCGATACGCCGCCGTCAATCAGGTGAATATATGGTTTTGTCTCCGGATCGAGATAGGTTTTTGTCATCAGCGCCTTGTAATATACGCGGCTGGTCGGGTCGGGCTTGGCCAGGGCGTCGGTCATCCAGGAAGGCTGTTTGTAGTTGCATTCTCCGGCGTAGTTTTTGAGACTGATCGGAGACAACGCTCCCGGAAAAGCCGCGGAAGCCGCGACAGCCCGGGCCAGGGGGAATTTTTCGAAATCCGAACAGATGAGAGAGAACTGGCTGGGTAAGAACGGAAAGATGATGCCGTCATTGGCGTCCGTGGCCAGAATGTTGACGGCCGGGCCTTTGCCGCTGGCCAGATCTCCCAGTGTGGCGCCGTGAAAAATCATGCTGTCATAGTATTCCTGCGCGATATCGCTTCTCCCGAAGTGGGGAGACCATAACCGGACCCAGTTTGCCGGATTTAACGCGGTGCGTATGAGGCCGACTTGAAGATCTTTCAACAGTACCTTTTCGCGGAAATCCTTTAAAGCATCCCTGCCGTACAAGCCGTAATAGGACGCGGTTAAACTTCCGCCGGAAACGCCGGTAACTAAATCAACTTCATCCAGAAGCGTATGCCTGACCGGAGCGGTTTGTAACTCGGAAACACTTTGCGGCGCGGGAATTTCAATCTGATCAAGCGCCTCCAGAACACCGTAAGACAGGGCCGCCGCCCTGATACCGCCGCCGGACAAAGAAAGAATAAGGAACAGATCATCCGATTTAGCCTGCGAAATCAATTTGCTCTCCATCGGATGTTCCCGCGTTTTCATATCCAGTTTGGGATTAAGGGCATACTGGGCGGCACACGATGTGAGCATCAGGAAAACGGCGATGGTTGAGAAAATCTTCAATGATGGCGGAAAAATATTCGATCTCATTTTCACCTCGCGTACATAGAGTGATTTAATATCATCATGTGAAGGAAATTATTTATTGGGGAAGATTATAGGAAAATCATTCTTTTGTGTCAATTTGTTATTCGGCAATTGTCAAAACATTTGGCATATCTTGGAATTTATGCCTCGATGATGGAATAAACTAGTAAGGTGTCACCGGATTATTTCAAGCTGATAATGAGACCCTAGATTCAGGAATGAAGTGAACTGAATCAAGCAGGTCGAATTATACCCTGTGTAAAACAAGCGAAGCGCAGTTTGAAGCGTAAGGCGAACTTTCCAATTCCGATAATTCGGAATTGGAAATTATCCTACGAAGGCTGGCTATAGTGACCTTTGGAAAGCACTATTAAATA
>JASEHT010000277.1 GCA_030018675.1 Smithella sp. | reverse complement strand
TGGGAATATCTCACCTGCCTTACGATCAGATTCTAGAAACCATGGCCGACGATGCATTTTGCGCATTCTGGGCGTTCAGTTCAGTGAATCCACTCAGCAAGGGTTATTTTTGATTTTCAAAATAATTAAAGATAATCCTTGCTATTTGCTCATAATGCCTGTAAAAGCCGCAACAGTGATCGCGATAGTTATTGACCTCCCCTCCTTTCTATTTCAGAAATTTCGGCAGGAAAATCCGGCTAATCGTAACAGAATCCAACTTTAGCGCCATGTTAACAGCATGTTCTGCATGTTCCTAATCATGGCACATGACGGTGTGTTCTCAACAACCGTAATGAATAAAGCCGGGTTCAAACGTCACAAATACTGAATAAGAAAGAAGGAAAAGAAAAAATGAGTTTTGAGAAGTTTGAGTTACACACGAAGATAGCCGCCGGCGTGGAAGCGCTTGGCTATAAAGTACCAACCCCCATCCAGTCACAAGCTATCCCTCCGATTATGGAAGGCCGCGATGTTATGGGCCTTGCCCAGACCGGCACTGGCAAAACAGCGGCTTTTGTGCTGCCGATTTTGCAGCGGCTGATGCGCGGTTCGCGAGGTCATGTCCGTGCGCTGATTATCGCGCCGACACGCGAATTAAGCGAACAGACCCATCAGGCGATTGCCCAACTCGGACGCAGAACAAATCTGCGCAGCGCGCCGATTTACGGCGGCGTAAGCATTCACGGACAGATTAACAAGCTGCGGAATAATGTGGAAATCATCTCCGGCTGTCCGGGCCGTGTTCTCGATCATATCAATCGCGGCACGGTGGATTTGTCACATGTAGAAGTGCTGGTCATTGATGAAGCCGACCACATGTTTGACATGGGCTTTCTGCCGGATGTACGAAAAATCGTGAAACATCTTCCGACGCAGCGCCAGACCTTGCTGTTTTCCGCAACCATGCCCGACGATATCCGCTCGCTCGCCAATGATTTATTGATTAATCCGGTGAACGTTAAAATCGGCCATACCGCGCCGGTAGAAACGGTTACGCATAAATTTTATCCGGTACAAATGAGCGCCAAAACAGACCTGCTGAAAGATATTCTGAATAAAACAGAAATGGATTCCGTGCTTGTTTTTACACGGACAAAATCGCGCGCCAAAAGCGTCGCGCTGCAACTGGACAAATCAGGATACAAGGTTACTTCTTTACACGGCAACTTAACGCAGCAGAAACGCCAGCATGCCCTCGATGGCTTCCGGGACGGACGTTATGAAATCATGGTTGCCACCGACATCGCCGCCCGCGGCATTGACGTGACCAGAATATCCCATGTTATCAATTACGATATGCCTTCGACCGCTGATGCTTACACGCATCGCATCGGACGGACGGGACGCGCCTCCAAAACCGGCGACGCCTTTACCTTTGTAACAGGGGAAGACCGGGGGCTTGCCCAATCTCTGGCAAGAGTTCTGGGCGAAAAGCTTCAATATCAAAACATTGACGGATTAACCATGACCGCGCCTGTTTACGATCAAGCTCCGGCACGCCGCAGCAGTCACGGAAGGGGTTCGAAGCCCAATAACGGCGGGAAGAAGTTTTCTCCCAAAGCGAGAGCCAACACCAACAGCAGACCCAGACAGCGTTCTTTTGATTCTTCAAACCGCAGCCAGTGGGCGCATTAATAGAAAACGAAGACTCTCCGAGGCTTGCCCCGGAGAGTCTTAATTATTGGTGTAAAGATTATTTTTTGCTTTGCCGCTGATTACCAGTATTTCCAAACGAATAATCAGGGTCTTTTTCATAATGTCTTCCGGAAAATCCCTTGCCTCGCTTCCGTACTGACGCATGATACATTCCAGCGCGGTATTTTTAGTTTTCAAATCATCTACTATTTCCGCCGCACCTGATCCGATGACGCTCTCGTATCTCGCTCCCCAGTCGCAGGCCTTCTCGACTTTTACAATTTCATGGAGAATATCAAACTCAAAGCCGACGCGATTATTCTTTTTAATCATGTCTATTTTTCTTCCTTCGGGAGCGGCGTGAAAATAGAGAAATCTACCGTCATAGCCGAAGTTGAGAGGAACAATATAAGGTTGACCATCGTCGCACATCGCCAGACGGCAAACCTGACAGCGCCGGATGATGTCATCAATAATTTTTCTGTCTTTTATTTCTCTTTCTTTTTTGCGCAATCTTTTTCCCCAAACTAACGCAATCTTTTATCTAGTGCAGTACCTTGTCATATCGACCAACGGGAGATATCTTGTATCATCCTAATGATCAGTAAGATTTCTCCCTACGGTCGAAATGACATACTGTAAAGAGATTTATAAAACACAATACTAGCAATCATTTTATGCCAATCGCTTTGAAAAACGTATAGCAGAAAACGCCATCTGCTTCGGCGGTTCGGTATAAATCACGAATGCCCTGATCGAAAACCTTTTCTTCAATCATTTCCGATTTGATTGCTTCTTCGCGCACCCCTTCAATCATGGCCGTGAATGTCTTTTTTGTAAATCCTTCAACCATTTGCGGCTTGCTGGAATCGGCATAAACCATCCGCGGCGATACATGAACGGATTTAAAACCAGCTTTAGTGAGCAGCGGATGAAGCTGCCGGCCGATCATGGCATTGCCGCCCGCGCGGCGCTGTAACTCCACCTGACATTGAATCGCCTTGTGCGCCGCGTCGCTTTCCGGATAAAAATAGGCCGAACCGTGATCGCCTTCGATCACCGTTATCGTGCCGTTTTCTTGTAGGTAATCTTTCAGTTTCAGCAAGGCATCGACCGGCAGCAGGAGATGTTCCAGAACAAAACAAACAAAAATATGATCAAAGGATTGCGGCGCGTAG
>JASEHT010000276.1 GCA_030018675.1 Smithella sp. | reverse complement strand
ATTTGAAATTCATTTCTTATTTATTGTAATGCAGTTTCCCGCGTTTTAGTCGCCCCGATTCGTCAAAGACCACACCTTCTTTGTTCAACAAAGCCCGTTTTTTTTCAGAGCCGCTTTGAAAGCCCCCGAGATCAAAGTTGGAAAGAATTGTCCGATGGCAGGGGATGATTAAAGGAAACGGATTGGCGGCCATCACATTCCCCACCGCCCGCGCCGCGCCGGGCGCACCTACGTGCGTCGCAATCAGCCCGTAGGTGCTGACAGAGCCTCGCGGAATCGCATGCTGCGCGAGCAGCACCGACTGCTGAAACTGTGAAAATGACAATAAATCAACAAGACCAAGAGAAAATTTGACATGGTCGCCTTCAAGATACGCTTTGATGGAAGACGCCACCGCGTCAATTTCCGCGCAGGAAGATTTTCCCGCATCGGGAAATAGTTTCAGCGCTTGCGCTTCCGCCGTCCATTCCGGCGTCGAAAGCAGAACATGAATAATCCTGGGATTGTCTTTGGATAACGACCAGATGACACCGACAGAACCGAAGGGTGTTTTCATGATAATTTTTTTATTGTGAGACTCAAATTTCAAAAACGAAGTGTATTGAAATTTGTGAGTCGAACAATGCCGTACAGCGGAGGGTATAATACCCCGCTGCTTGCTTCGGGGTTTATACCTGTGATTGATTCGATGCATCGCTGCCGCCATTTTTTTCCTTAAGTTGCCTTCGGGGAATGAGAAAAAATATACCGATGAGCAGAACAATTGTCAACTGCTGATAAGCGTCTTTGAACAATGCCCAGGTCAGGAGCATCAGGAAAGGCATGACCACCACCATAATATGAATACGCAAGATTTCCTTATACGTAAAGGGAAGCACAATGCGTTCCCACGGATCATTGCGAAGAAAGTCGCCCGCGGTTGCAAAAAGCGTCGCGACAATCATCGGCCAGAAACTGACAGCAAGATAGGTGACCGGCGTAAAAAAATCAGAATTGATAAATCCATTGGGGCCGAAAAGCGTTAACGGCTGCATTGCGGCAAACACCGAAAGAAACAATCCGTAAAACGAAAATAGCCAACTATAGGCGTAAAGCGCGATGAATCCCACCAGCAGGGACAGAGGAATAATCGCCAGAACAAATACCTCCGGTGAAACGCTTTTCATGAAGGGGACTTTTTTATCATAATATTCTTTATTGCTTCGGGAGGTCAGCATAATCTGGAGGACTGCCGTCACAACGCATGTCCAGGAATAAAAAAGTCCCGCCAGCCATACGCACCAGCAGAATTCCTGCAACGACCATTCCTGAACAACGGCCAGATAGGATGTCACACCGAAGGCGACAAGATTAATTGCTGTGTTGAAAAATGATTTCATGGGTGGTTATTATCTTTTGGTTTTGAAATTATCACGCTCACTTTATTTTTGTGTTTTTAAAATGATAAACTTTTTTATAAAGCCAATGAAGAGACCCGGGGGGTGCCGATACCATGCGTCTGATTAACTTTAACTGTTTAACTTTAGCCGCAGTGTTGACCGTGCAATTCGCGTGGTGCAAAACAATATCATCGGGAGGCGCACATCCGTGAGACCTGGCCCAGATTTGCGCAGGGAAAATGCCCCATTTCAGATTATTTGATTTTTCCAGCAGAACTTGATTGATGGCGGATTGATCCCCCAATGGCATCTTTTTAAATTCCATTCGTGCACTCCGATTATAGAAATCAAGCGTTTTTTCGTTACACCTGATTGCTACAAACCCTGCATTCACTTCTCCGGTGGGCGGCCAACCCTCGCTTTGAAAAACTATATCTTTTTTTGCAATTGTTTCATTAATTATTGGAAGGCATGGACCGAAGAACTGAATATCCAAGTCCACACTTAGAATTATTTCCCCCAAATTATCCCGAATGGCCTGCCGAATATATTCATGCCTCTGGCGTAAAGCGCCAAACCAAAAATCGGAAGAAAAAATAACATCCGTTCCGCCGATTAAACCAAGATATTTAAAATTCAGTTCAAAATCATCAGCCAGAGTTTTTAAAAACCAATCGTCTTTTAATTTCCTGTTTTCCTCGCTGTAAACACCGAATACTTTCACTGATTCTCTTTCTCGTCATTGCGACTATGCGACTATAGGTGGCAATCTTTTTTAGTGCTTAAATAATCCTCTCCACTATTTCCACCACGCTCTTCACACACGGCTTGCATACTTTATTAAGATAATCGTTTTCTTTGAATATCTTCTGCCCTTCTTCCGTTGTCAATTCACAGCCCTTCAATAACTGGCGACAGATATATGTACCATGCTTTTGAGAAAACTGATTCATAAGCTCCCTTATCATTACATAAGTTTTATCGGTAGTTTTCCGGTCTTCATTTTCTCCCCGGCCGTATTTGGCGCCGATGACCATGATCCCACCGGTGACCGCGCCGCAGACCTCTTCCTTTCTTCCCATACCCGCGCCGAACCCGCAGGCGATTTTGAGCGCCTTCTCCTTATCCAGACCGAGATCGTCACAAAAAGAGAACAACACCGACTGCGCGCAGTTAAATCCGCCGGCGAATTTAGCAATCGCCTGTTCGCTTCTTTCCATGATTTCCTCCACATTGATCAGAAAGGCACAACGGTTGAATTCACCCGTGCACTGAAAGATCTGCTGAAAGATTCAGCTATTTTTTCTCTTTGCCCAACAACCAGTGTTTGGCTTCCTCAACCGTCGGAAATAGTCCACCATTTACCAAGCCGCGATTCTTCACAACAACCATTTCAACGAATTCCAAACCCTTGGATGCCTCTTTAACATGGTTCACCCATGCAATACGATAAGCTAAAGTAAGCCCAACCTCCTCCAGTATTTTGAGGT
>JASEHT010000275.1 GCA_030018675.1 Smithella sp. | reverse complement strand
ACCGGTTTTCCGGGAAAATCCTTTTTGATGATGCCGGTTAAATCATGCATATCCTTCACTACCCTTTCCCAGCCGTTTTCATTGGCAAAATAGCCCACGTTGTCCTGGGTGCCGGCGGTCTTGCCGTGTCCGCGGTGGTCATTGGCGTAAACCATGTAACCGGCATTCGTCAGAGCGTCGGCGAAGCGCTCGTATCGGGCGGCGTGCTCCGCCATTCCGTGTGCTATCTGCACAACTCCTTTAACGGCGGACGCGTCATCCGGTATCCACTTATAAACGAATATTTTAACCCCATCCGAAGCGTTGAAAGTAAAAGTTTCGTTTTTCATGTCCAATACCCCCGATATTTTTTAATGCCTGCTGATCTGCGGTTGAGTCATCATAATTTATTCCATGCGTCATTGCAATGATTACCGATTCATTTGCGCCTTGATGATCGACCCGCCGTGATTTATGGCATCGGCGTTATGCAGACAACTGAGCCAGCCACTTGCCGGCATCGGCGATGTCAATATTATTTTTCACCTGTTCACGCCGCAGATTCTGCACCAATTGAACAGCTTTTGCTTCAGGTAATTTTTGTGCAAATAGTTTTAAAGAAGCGGAAGGTGAATCATCGGAAAGCTTCACTTCAATTAAATGCGTTGCTTGTTTTTTTCTGCTCAGAGAGAAATCAATCTCCCTGCCGTCTTTGGTTTTAATATAATTCAGTTTAATGTCCTCGCCGGTTGTATCCTGCAAATACTGCACATGCTTTAAAAGACAAACAGCGCAGGTATTCTCCAGTTGAATGCCTTCCCCGCCCAGAACAAAACCGCTGTCATAAAAATACAGTTTAGGTTCTTTCAAAATGGCTCTGGCAACATTGGCATGAAAAGGCCGCACCGTGAACACAATGCACAAACTTTCAAGAATGTCGATATACTTCCGCACCGTATTGGGCGCCAGTTGCAGGTCCTGCGCGATAGAGGTATATGAAATGGGAGAGCCGACTCTTGAGCGTAGCAATTCCAACAAAAGCTTCATCGAACGAATTTCCTGTAATCTGCTGAATTCTAGAATATCCTCCCTGATCAGGTCGGTATAATACTGATTTCTCCACCGTGCCGCTTCTGTTTCAGAACCGGATAAAAACGGTTCCGGAAATCCGCCCAGTTTATTCAGAAGCGCAAGAGCTTCATCAGGTGGAACGGAACCCTTTAATTCACGGACGGAAATCGGATTGAGCCGCATGGAGAAATAACGTCCGGCAAGCGACTCGCCGGACTGACGGAATGTATCCAGCCGCGCACTGCCGGTAATCAGCATGGACTGTTTTGACGGACGCGTATCAAAGACACCTTTAACAAACTTTTTCCAATCCGTCTTTTTATGGATCTCATCCAGAACCAGCAGATCGCTTTGAACAGGCCATGATTGCGAGTTGATAATCCTCGCATCATCTATATTGTCATAATTCAGATACTGAGGCGTTTTGAATTCCGGCATCAACGCCTTGGCCAGCCATGTTTTGCCGACCTGTCGAGGGCCGGTTAGAATGACCATTTTCTTTTGCAAATCTTTTTTTATCGGATGATAAAGATAACGTTCCATGTCTGACTATTTAGCAAGGCTTTGCGCAAAAGTCAAGACTTTTCCGCAAACCGTTGCATAATAGTCGGATTGCGCAGAATGTCCCCGAACACACCTCCCCCTTTCCCGAAGTGTAGCGCAGGGTGGATTTTAAAAATCATTCTCGCTGTCATCGCGCATGATTCTGGCGGAAATCCAAGAATATCCAATTAAATAGAACCATCAACGATTATTCTTATACATCGTCTGATCCATATTCTGATTTCAGTGCATCGTGTAGTACCCTTATATTGTCGATCTGTGGCTGATCCGCAATGTCGGCAAGATTGTAAGTGAGGCAGACTTCAATATCTTTTTGAGATAGATAATTTTTGTGGACCAGTAACTCGCGAAGCTGGTCGGTAGCATCAGGATATTCGCGCTCTTCGGGGTCATGGCTTTGAAGCAGAAACTCACGGTATGCTTGCTCTATAACAGATTTCGAGTGCGTTTGAATTTCGTCCACCACGCGCAGGATCTCATTGATTTTGGCATCGAGCGCTTCTTGCGTGCTGAAGAAGATGTTGCCATTAGGATGGGCTGTGTCGTTGCGGTCGTCCACGAGTTTCGCATAGGTGCCAATTTTGCCGTTATCACAGCCGATTAGCTTGAGGAAGCGAAGGATACTGCGCTCTTTCACGGCGCTGAATACAAAGGGCGAAGTCGCTTCCAGTAGGTTCTTCTCAATGTCCTTGCCAAAGCCGATAAGGCCCTTCTCGAAATCCGCCAGACGCGTTTGCCTAATTTGCCAGATATTGAAGTAGACGAAACTCATGGTGAGCATGTGATAAGCGAGGAAGGCGAACTGATATTTGCTGTGGGCGTAATTGGTCTCGAAAGCGTCCCACAGGAAAGCGATATATTCCTGCTCGCTGCGTGTTTTAAAGGTGTTCGGCAGGTAGTTGCCTAATTCGGCGGCTTCTTCCATGACTCACACCTCCGCAGTGACAGGTTCGTCCTCGCCCCAGACGCGGGCAAGCGTTGCCTGGATTTTCTTCTCGAAGCGGGCGATCAGTTCACGGTTGGCGGCTACCAGCGTCTGCTCGGCTTCAATCTCGGCGACGATGGCTTGCTGCGTGTTCAAGTCGTCAGGTATTGGAATCGGAATGCTGTTGAGGGCTTGTTGGTTGAGCTTGGGTTGAGCTGCGCCAGTCACCCACTCTTCTATCGAAATGGAGTTCAGATATACTTCTACAAACTTCTGGGTAGCAATGTTTTCGAATTTCAAGACGTGCGCGTGATTGTTCACCCAGCATTTTCCAGAAACGG
>JASEHT010000274.1 GCA_030018675.1 Smithella sp. | reverse complement strand
CGAAGAATATTGATCTATACGGTTGCGTGTATTCTGATTTCAGCGTCATCCGCTACGGCAGCAAAGGATGTCACGGAGGCACAGCCGGTGCAGGCGTTGAGGGTCTTGTACGAAACGAATCAGGAATTTCGCGTCACCATGGACCAGGCCTTTGCAGCGATCAAGGACGAGAATAATCCCTGGCATCAAAAGAAGTTCGATGATCTCTGCCGGTTCTTTAACGACTGGTATTACCTGCTGCCGGTCAACAACAGCCCGAAATATGATGAATTCGAATATATCAAGAAATTTGCTTTCTTCTATTACAAAAACGAATTCGGACAGCAAATCGTCGGACAGGAGCCGGGGCTTGGCTGGACCCGGGAATTCGTTTCGGCCCGCGGAAAATTCATGGACAGCAAAGCATCAACGGGCAGCATTTCCCAATGGCTGGATGATCCGTCGATCAATATGAGCGAGTATATTGTCCCGCCCGGTGGATTTCAGTCCTTCAATGAATTTTTCGTTCGTGATCTGAAGCCGGGCATGAGGACGATTGCCAGTCCCGGCGATGATTCCGTCATGGTAACGCCGACCGATTGTGTTTTGAACATGATTGATCCGATTACGGCGGAGGGTAAAATTCCGACAAAATTCAACCAGAAGCTCAATGTGAAGGAACTGCTGGCCGGTTCCGATTACGCGAAGTATTTCGAAAAGGGTACTGCCATCTCCTGTATTTTACTGCCCGATACCTACCACCACTATCATGCCGTCGTTTCGGGTAAGGTGGTGGAGTCCCGTGAGGATGTGGCAGGCCGCTATTGGGGCATCGATGATTTCCCCGGATTTCTCAATGAAGGCAATATCGGCTACGGGCAGAGCTACAGCATCTTTGAACATTTCCGTCGTGGATATTTTGTCATCGAAACCAACGGGTACGGCTACGTGGCCATGATTCCGGTCGGCCTCGACACGATCGGTTCCGTGGTCTTTGAGGAAAAATGGAAAAAGGTGACACCTGAACACCCTGTGCCTGTCTATAAGGGTGAGCGGATCGGTCATTTTGCCTACGGCGGTTCGATGGTCATTATGTTGATGGAACAGGGTGTCTCTTCAATCACGGTACCCCAGGGCCAGCAGATCGGGGTTTTCAAACAAAAAAAGGCGGTGCCTGCGAAATAACACTGCCTGAGAAGTAACACTGAATGATCAGGAGAGGGATTCATGAAACGATTTGTTGTAAAGGTTTTTTTCTTGTCGGCGATTCTTCTGCTTGCCGCCTGCGCAAGCGAAGACGCATTGCCTGGCCGTACCATCTACTCCCTGGACGCCAACGCCAAAGGGGTGATAGAGACCATCAACAACATTGTCAATATTACGGTGGTCTCCAAAGATGACAATGATCTGAAAGCCGAATACCGGGCGGGATTTGTTCAGGGAAAACTTCAGGGCAAAAAGATCCTCTCGGCCCGCGACAACTCCTGGGATAATGCTTATCTGACAGATCCCGGTCATACATTCCCCAAGCAGATCGGCCCTACACAGGCCGAACTGGAGAAAGCCGCCGAAACCCTGGTTGCCAACTATGAAGCATTTCTCGGCTATCTGACGAATCCCGCAACCGATCCCGATGTCGCCTACAAATTCAAGCGTCTGCTTTTCCGCATGCTGGGCATTTATCACGGCGCAACACAAAACGCGCCTGCCAGCCTGGATTTCAGCGGCAACTGGTTACCTGATGCCACCTACCTGCAGCCGTCGGAACTTGTGTTGGGCTATGAGGTAACCGCCCTCACATTTATGGATGTTTATTTCATCAATGCCTATTGCGATTTAATGGATGTATTATCCTTCTCCGCCGAGCTGACCATCGACGGTGTCAGTCCGGGCGAATTTCCCGACAAATGCTCGGCCTTTCTGAAACGAAGCGGGGCGGAGGTGATTCTGACGCACAATACCTGGCAGGGATTCCTGACACAAACAATGACTCAGACGCTGGCCGTCAACAGCGACCTGCTGACGGTCAACGCCGTCACCCCCGGCCTCATCGGTTCAGGAACGGATTTCGGCTTCAACAACAAAGGGATGATGTTCAATGAGACCACGCACCGGATGTCCCGGACCTTTGTCAATCCGGTTGGGATCTGGATCTTCTGGCGCGCGGCGCTGGCCGAGCAGTTCTCGGGCTCCATTGACGATTTCTTCAACTACATATCGCTGGACAACACAGGCACCTACTTAAACGGCTACATGCTGGTGGATGCCAACACCAATGAAACCGGTCTGGTGGAGATGTCTTACCGCTGTTTTGTCTATTACCGCTCCAGCGGTGGCGACTATTCCGTGACCAGCCGATCGCTCGATGGGGAAGCCTGTTCAATCGAATATGACGCTGAAATGGTCACACCCGATTATCTGATGGGAATCAACTATCCGGCCTCCCTGCAGGTTCGCAGTGATCTGCAATCCACCGATAACCGTCCGGCCAGGCGTCAGCAATTCAAGGAACTCCTGCCCGGCGTAACCGATGTGGAAACCGCCAAAGCGGTCATCACCTATACCGACCCGGCCAACCCGCTTTCCATTTTTGGCCGCTGGGATCTGGGCTATGGACAGACCTCCTATCCCAAGCAGATTCCCGATGGCTCTACCGACTCCAAGGTGGCATCCACCAGTATGGTTCGCTCTTTTATGGGGCTTTCCGGCATTTTGGACACCTCTTCTGCCAGCACGGGATTCTGGATGCTCTACGGTACGGCAAAGATTGACGGCACGCCGTTTATCTGGAGCCAGTCATCATGGAAGTGGCAGAAGCTCCGGGATGTGCCGGATCGCCTGGACGGATCATTTACACTCATGCCGCTGTATTTGAGGTAGTCTGCAGTAAATGATCAAAATGAAATGGGTCGATGCCCG
>JASEHT010000273.1 GCA_030018675.1 Smithella sp. | reverse complement strand
GAACACAGATAGTATCTGTGTTCATCCGAGAAAACAGCTTATTTTCGCTCAATCTGTGTTCATCTGAGCAGAATATAACTCTTTTCGCAACGTTCTATACCAAATGAATGTAAGCGGCTTTACCATTGTCAGGAACGCCGTGAAATTCAATTACCCGGCAATTGAATCCATCCGTTCGATATTGCCAATTTGTGACGAATTTATCGTCAATGTCGGCGATAGCGAGGACCAGACGCTGGAATTGATAAAAGGTATAAACAGCCCGAAGATAAAAATAATCCAGAGCCGCTGGGATATTATCCGCGGCAAGGAGGTTTTAGCAGAACAGACCAATCTGGCCTTGGGACATTGCCAGGGCGATTGGGCCTTTTATCTGCAGAGCGACGAGGTGGCGCATGAGGATGACCTCCCGCGGCTTAAACGGCTCATGCGCAAATATGAGAATGATGCGAATGTCGACGCCCTGCGTTTTAAGTGGTTGCATTTTTTCGGCAGTTACTATCGCTACCGGGTTGACGCCGGATGGTTTCAGAAGGCGGACCGGATAATAAAGAATAACGGCAAGGTCGAGTCTTTCGGCGACGCCTATGCTTTTCGGCGCAAGGACCAAAGACCGCTAAATAGGATAAACAGCGGAGGTTTTATTTATCATTACGGTTGGGTTCAGCCTTCGGGGATAATGACGCAGCGCAGGATTAATGCCGAGGATATCGGCTTTACCAGTCTGCTGCCGTCGGAAAAAACGCAGGATTACGATTACGGCGGCCTTGACCGCTTCCCGGTTTATTTCGGCACCCATCCGCAGGTGATGCGGGAGAGGGTCGCTGGCCATGGATTAAGCAATGCAGACTGGAAAAATATTTCAAGGGAAAACTGGTGGAATCCACTGAAGATATTTCGGGTAAGATATAAAACCTTCAAGCGCGTGAAAGAGAGGATTTGTAGATAAGGACAGCATATCAGGACATCAGCAGACTGGGTCAAATGCCAGTCTCAAACAGTAATAATTCTCGACGATGAAATATGAGTTTATCGTCGACAATATATGACGAACATGGTAAAGTCTTATTATCACCCGTTAACAAGGAGACTTAACCATGGCTTACAAAATAACTGATCGTATGCAATCCAAACTGCTGCCATCCACAATCGATGACTACGTTGGTTCAGAAGATCCTGTGCGTGTCTACGATGCCCTTGTCAACGCCTTAGATTTTAACACTATCGGAATCCCTCTGGAATTCTGTAAATCAGGCGCTGATGAATATTATCCCAAAGATCTATTAAAATTAATTATTTACGGATATTCTTATGGCGTCCGTAGCTCCCGCCAGTTAGAACGCGCCTGCCATCATAATCTGTCATTCATTTGGTTGATGGGCGGGTCAACGCCCGATTATCGCACCATTGCCCGGTTCCGCAAAGAACATAAAGATGCTATAAAAAACGTCCTAAAACAATGTGTTCAGATGTGTCTGAATCTAAAGTTAATTGCCGGTCATACCTTGTTTATCGACGGCAGCGGAATGCGTGCCAATGCCTCTATTAAACACAGCTGGGATAAAAAGCGCTGCCAAGAGTTTCTCAAAAAAGTTGATGACGACATTGAAAAGCTGGTTGAAGAATCAGAACGCATCGATTGCGAAGAAGGCCATCAAGGGTCGTTAGTATCAGTCCCAAAAGAACTTCGGAATCGAAAGCAATTAAAACAAAGGGTCGAAGAGATTCTCAAGACCATTGAGGAGAAAGAGCAACCCGCTGGCAAAGAACAACATATTTCGCATAACACCGTTGATGAAGATTGTATCAGAATGCAAACGCGTCAAGGCAAGCATGCCGGGTATAATGCCCAAGTTGTTGCTGATGAAAAATACGGTCTTATCGTTCATAGCGAATCAACGCAAATATCCGATTATAATCAACTCAACACCCAGATCGAAAAGGCCAGCGAGACCTTAGGGAAAAGGCCTAAAATCGTCAGCAGCGACAGCGGCTATTATAGTATTGTCCATTTAGCTCAAATAAATCCTGAGATTCAAGCGGTGATTCCTGACCGAAGTCAAGTCCATCCAAATAAAGAAAGCGCTTATAATCATCCTTTTGACCGGATAAAATTCAAGTATGACACCGCAAAAGATCAATATCTTTGTCCCGCAGGAAAACCGTTAAAGCGCATAGCCGTTGATCGTCTTAATCACGGTATCGCTTATCAGGCCAACGGCCAGGATTGTCAAAGTTGCCATCATTTTGGTGTCTGTACCACAGCCTGTCAAGGACGTAAAATCAATCGCTCGAATTATGAGGCTGTCAAAGAACGCTTAAGAAAAATCTATGATAGCGCCAAAGGGCAGTTTATTTATGCTTTACGCAAGCAAAAGGCTGAATTACCGTTTGGGCATTTTAAACGTAACTTATCTGCCGGCCAATTCTTGCTCAGGGGAAAAGCCGGTACGAATGCTGAGTTGGCCTTATTATCCACCTGTTTTAATATCGCTCGAATGATAACGATCGTTGGAATACCAAAATTAATTTTGAAATTAGCTAAAATATAATCGCGGAATCAGTGTAAGCATGCTGGGTTTAGTCTGTTATTGCCTAATGTCCATTAAATAATCCCATTTGACCCAGTCTGCTGATATCCGGATACGCTGCTCACAGTATCTTCTCTTCCAACATCTTCTTCAGGATATCCCTCGCCAGCAAGCAGGCGTTATATCCCGAACCGCCGTTTTCCAAAAAGACGCAAAAGACCAGATGGGGTTTAGCGAAAGGGAAAAATCCCACGAACCAGGCGTGAGGCCTCCCTTGCGCTACCTCGACGGTCCCGGTCTTTCCGGCGATTTGCAGATTTTCAATATTCAACACCTGGGCGGTTCCTGCCGGATCAGCGACCACCGCGCGCAGGCCGCCCCTGACTTGCTCAA
>JASEHT010000272.1 GCA_030018675.1 Smithella sp. | reverse complement strand
AAAATGAAGCGACCGGACGTTCAAATCATTTTTTCCACCTCTACGGAGACCGGTCAGGAGATGGCGCACAAGTTTGTCCGAAAGGCAGACGCGTTTATTTATTACCCGCTTGACCTTCCCTGTGTCGTGCGAAAAATGATTGAACTGGCCCGTCCCGATGTGTTCGTTCTGGTGGAAACGGAACTCTGGCCGAATTTTCTGCGGATATGCGCCGGACGACGAATCAAGACATTAATGGTGAACGGCCGCATTTCGCCCCGTTCCCACCGCCGCTACCGGCAGACGTCGTTTTTCTGGAAACACGTTCTTCGCGACCTGAATTTTGCCGGCGTGATCTCCCCTGTTGACGCGCAAAGACTTAAAGATATCGGCATGAATTCATCAAACATCAAGGTGCTGGGAAACGCCAAATACGACGGTCTGGCGGCGATGGTTTCTCCTGCTTTGCGGCAGGAAATCACGCGTCGCCTCGGCGTTGCGGAGGGAGAAAAATTTTTTGTCGCGGGAAGCACTCATCCGGGGGAAGATGAAATTGTCATCGATGTGTACAGGAAGCTTCTGGAACGCTATCCGGATTTTAAAATGATTCTCGTGCCGCGCCATATAGAAAGAACGAGCGATGTCGTCGGCCTTCTGAAAAAGGCAGGGCTGAATGACGTGATAACGCTTTCGGACATTAACGCCGGACGTGCAAGAAAAGGTGAAAAAATCATTGTTATTGATGTCATCGGAGAGCTGTTCAAGGTTTATTCGCTGGCCAGTGTTGTTTATTGCGGAGGTTCTCTGGTGCCGAAGGGCGGCCAGAATATTCTGGAGGCGGCGGCCTGGGGAAAGGTGATTTTTTATGGCCCGTCCATGGAGGATTTCAGCGCGGAAAAAGTCTTGCTGGAAGAAGCGGGTTGCGGTATCACTATCGGAAACGGGGAAGAATTATTGCAGGGGATGATCAGAATGCTGGATCATCCGGAAGAAATGGCGAACCGCGGCGAAAAAGGCCGCGAAGTGGTGTTGGCCAATATCGGCGCTTCCGCCGCGTATGCCGATTTAATCAGCAGGAAAATTTAACAATCTTCAAGCATCAGGAGGGGTTTATGCTTAAAAAATACGAGATCATGAGCGAGCAGGTCAATCTGATCAGGACCGTCATGGCGAAATCGGTTGTGAATAAATATCTCAACAGGACAAACCTGACGCATTATTCGGAGCTCTCCCGTCTCATCGGCTGCGAAGCGTTCGTCAAGCATGAAAACCACAATCCGACCGGTTCGTTCAAAATACGGGGGGCGCTGAATTTCTTTCATCACATGTCCCGTGAAGAACTGGAGGCGGGCATTCTGGTCGCGACCCGAGGCAACCACGGGCTGGCGATGGCCTGGGCGGGACAGTGGTTTAACGTGCCCTGCACGGTCGTCGTGCCGGAAGGCAACAATCCCGAAATCAACAGGACGATCGAAAGCTACAAAGCGGAGGTTATCGTTCACGGAGAGGATTTCTATGACGCGCAGTCCTACTGCGAAGAACTGGTGGACACGGCGGGTTATTATTATGTGCAGCAGGGCAACGAACCGGAGATTCTCAACGGCCTCGCCACGATGGGGCTGGAGATTATGGAAGACCTTCCCGAGGTGGACACCATCATTTGCCCGATCGGCGGAGGCGCGGGTTGCGCTTCGATTCTGAAAACGGCGCGAGCCTTCCGCCCTGAAATTGAAATCATCGGCGTGGAGCCGCAGAATGTTCCTTCATTCTATCAGTCATGGAAAAAGGGAGAGATTGTGACCCTGGATGAAGCCCACACGGTCGCGGACGGTCTGGCCGCGAGAAGCGTCTTTCACCTGCCGTATGTCATTCTCAAGGACGCAATCAATGATGTGGTGCTTCTTACCGAAGATGAAATCATGGAAGGGGTGAGGTTGGCGCTGACGGCTACGCATAACCTGGCTGAGTGCGCAGGCGCTGTTTCCCTGATGGCCGCCTACAAAATAAAAGAACGGCTTCAGGGCAAAAAAGTCGTCATGATCATGTCCGGCGGCAACATCAATATGGACGCTCTGCAAGCGATTATCAAAGAATAAAACAAAATAAAAGCAGATCATCTTTAATGTCCGGAAGGATGATGGCGTGAAAAGCGAGATAGAATGAGCACAGGAAAAATTTATCTGAGTGCGACGGTTGAAGAAGTTTTAAAAAGACTGAAAACTCGAGAAGGTGAATTTCTTCATCTGGACATCGGCTCCGGCACCGGCGAATTGGTGAGATTATTTAAAACAAGATTGAAGACCCGGTCATTCTGCTGTGACTACAGCAATGAACTGATGAAGTTACCCGGCCAGCCGGTGGACATGGTCGATCTCAATGTGGATAAAAAACTGCCATATCAGGACAACATGTTCGATATTGTCACGGCGACGGAGGTTGTCGAACATCTGGAGGATTTCCGGGCGATTTTGCGCGAAATCTATCGGGTGCTCAAACCCGGCGGAATTTGCGTGTTGACCACGCCGAACATTCTGAACATCAATTCCCGGCTGCGGAATCTGTGGTTCGGCTTCGCAGATCTGATGGGACCTCTTCCCGTGCAGAATAGAAAAAAAGAATCCTGCTTCGGCCACATCAATCCTCTTTCGCTTTTCTATCTGATTCATGCCATGCGGGAGATGGATTTTCGGGACATCGCTTTGGCGGTGGATAAATATCAACGCTCCGGGATGGTGAAGCTGGTATTCTGGTGGCTGCCGATAAGACTGTTCGGGATGAGCCTATTCAGGCGGGAGACGTGTAAATACAAAACCATTGATGATTCGAACAGGAACATCATCCGGCAAATCAATTCTCTTCCTGTTCTTTTGGGACGGACCATTATCCTGTCGGCGGTTAAAAAATAATACGATTGCCGTCCAAATCCCGTGGACGGCGTATGAGAATCTTTGATGGCTTTGCCGCCGCCCGGATGGTGGACAGCCGACTGAAAATAAGGACGGCGTCATTCACTGAAGTGAATGACGC
>JASEHT010000271.1 GCA_030018675.1 Smithella sp. | reverse complement strand
ATTTCCGCTGACATACACCAAGATCAACCATTCCCGCTCACCGGCACAGACGGGTTGAGCGCTGGCGAAAGCCAAAACAAAACTGATTAAAAAAAGAAAAAAATTATTAAGCAAACAGAACAACGCTTTTCTCATAACCGCTCTCCCTTCTGAAAAAATTTAACGACATGCCAATGGTCTCGTCTATCCCCACTTTCTTTAAAGCTCTAAACCGCGGCGCCGGAACGCCGCGCCTATTTCAAGTCTTTCTTCAGCCGGAAAGCTTTCAGGAAATCCCGCCAGGCTTTCTGCCCATCGTAGGACGCGTCCGGCACGCTGTCCTCGTAGCGATAGCTCAGCACGAAGAACCTCGCCCCAGCGGGCAGCACCAGGAACTCTTCCTCGGTATACGTGGACTGCCCGCCGGTTCCCGGCGGGGGCAGGCTAACCGTCTCCTCGCGCTTGTACAGCATGACCTTTCGGCCGGAGACCAGGACGGTGCCGAGTTTTTCCGGGGCCGAGCCGCCGGAGGAACGTGCCTCGAGCCCTACCGTGAAGTCGGGGGCCTTCTTGTACCGCGACCCCTCGCCGCCCGCCAACCTGACCGTTATCTTGTGCAGGTCGTATGTCAGCGTCGCCTGGGGGTCTCCCTGGTTCAGGGAAAACGACTCCTTCCAGTCCTTGGGCAGGGAATAAGCGGCCGCTGAAACGATCTGGTCCTTCGGGGTCATTCCTTTTTTCTCCATCGCGGGGCCGACCGTGGCGGTCAGCAGCAGCAGGACGGTGATAAGCGCCAAGCGTTTCATTTTGTCCCCACTAAGTCCCATAAACGTCTCCTAGGCAAAAGGCTTAGTCCGATATATTCAGAAAATTGACGTATACGTCATGACCCATGTTTATTGGACTTCGGTAACGCAGATATATTCGCTGGTCATATTCCAATACGACCTCTTATAAACCGGATAAAAAGTCACTTTTCTTCTGACATCAGGCTGCAAGACGGAATAATCATCACCAACGATCCCGGCCAGATGATACCACGGTCCGGATTTCCTCATCCGGTCAACATATAAAATTGAACCGTCTTTCGCGGTTTCGCCCACCCAAGCTTTTGTTGCTGTCTGGAGAGGCAGTCCATAGTCGTGCACTTTCATTTTCTGATATTTTTCCAGATCAGCCTGCAATTTTACAATCTCCTCTTCCAGCATTGGCAAGCCTTCCGCATCAGGATTATTTGTCCTTTGCCCGATCCATCTTTCACAACGCCCTATTTCCATCTTTATGGCCGTTATCGTTGCCTGTAGGCAGGCTTGTTTCACGATTTCATTTTTATCTTTCAGTAAATTGTCCTGCGCAAAACAAGAATTTAAGCCCGCTCCCGCCAAAAAGACTGCGGCTGTCATCAACAGTAAAGTTATAGCTTTTTGAAGCGCTTGAGATTTCTCATGAATACCTTTCGTATCTGTCATTGTTTTATTCTTTTGTTTCAGAATTATTGTTTTCATGGAACTTCTTCTTGCTTTATTATACTTTGTCCTATAACCGCTACTCGCAAACATTTTTGCACGCTTGCAGATTATAAAATGGAATTATACCTCCACAGCCCCCGTAAAAAAACCATCTACACGCGGCACCATCAAAACACGCATGCCTCATTGCTGCCTGGCAGGGACCAGGATCAGGCTGCAAGCCACATCTTTTTTTAATGTCGACTGTTGGCTTGTTTTCGGCAACCATTACGTTGTTTAAATATACAGCCGCTTCCTTATGTCCATTATACAGGCAAAAATCAATCTCGGCTGCAGATGGACTTACGCCGCATTTCGCAAGGGATTGGACTATCCCTATATTTCCCGCGTGGCAGGCGTCATTAAAGGTAACTGTGTTTATCGGATTGGCGCCTTTATCCAGGAGCAGATTAAATATATCTTCATAGCCTTGGCGCGCCGCAGCTACAAGCGCGGCATCGTTAAAGATAATTCCGTTTTTCAGAAATATCATGGCAATCTCTTTGCGTTTATGGGTAATTGCTTCACTGAGAAGTGTCGAATTGGCCGGTTTCTGGAAATTAAAACCTTTTTTGATAATTATTTGAACTAACTGAATTGCCTTTTTATCATCATCCCAGAAAACTATGTAGTTTAACGGTGTATTGCCTTCGTTGTCTTCCAGATTTCCGTCCGCTCCTTTCTCCAAGAGAATTATAGCTATATCAAAATATTTATAGCGCACCGCATCATGAAGAGGTGTTCTGTTAAACATTTCGTTTACATCAGCACCTTGTTTCAGGAGCTTCCGCACTTTGGGGATATCCCCTGCGCGAACCGCATCATGCAATTCGCCGGCCTGTGCCTGAAATGCAAAAACCGCTAATACAAATAATATTGTCAGTATTGTCTTAATATTCATTGCTCTCCCCCTTTTTCCATAAAATAAAATGCGCTGCCTTTCTTTTTTACTTGCCGCAACGGACACAGCCGCCTAGACCAGAAACGGGAGACAAATCACCATCAGCTTTTTTGCACTCTTTTAATGTTGCGTAACATCGGCTATTAAAAACATTATGCTACGGATGATTCCGTGAGCAGTTGCCGACATATTTCCCACCTACATGGCAGGGCTGGTCCAAAGCATCATAAATCTCATCTAAATATCACCATCGAACCCCCTTAATCTTAGCCATGCCTCATCAACGCTGTAATCTATTTGGACCCATGGCCCAGGCCCTGTCGGTCTAATGTCTACTTCGGAGTGGACAATGACTCCATAAATCACAATGCGAAGCTCGACTTTTCCCGGCGGATTTGTTCCGGTTTGCAGATCCTTCCACTCACTTTTTATATCTGGACCAAGAGATCGATAGGCTTTTTCTGTCGGTGATCCATATTTAGCTACGAATAAGGCGCGATACTCATCATAAAGGATTTTGTTAGTATAAAAATCCTGACCGCGGAGTTGGGGAAATCTTACAGTAACATCATTAAACTCTTTATTATCATTAAATGAAAATAACAATTGAGCCGGTTTATCGGTA
>JASEHT010000270.1 GCA_030018675.1 Smithella sp. | reverse complement strand
GTTCGAAAAATGTCACCGTCTGGAGAGCGATCAATTCCGGGTATTCACCGTCATGCACAAATTCGATGACCGGCTCAGGCCGCGCAAAGATTTCAGCCAGTGCTACGCCGCGCCTCTCTGCATTCAACTCTGCGCCGACGGGAACATCTATTTTTGCCCCGACACTCGGCACAAAAAGAAATTTCTGTTGGGGAGGCATTACCCCGATCCGGAAAATATTCTGAAAATATGGGGGGAAGGCAAACACAAGAGAATGGTATTCGGCAACATCCCCGCCGTCTGCCACACCCGCTGCACTTTTGCGCCCTACAACAGACAGTGCGAAAATATATTCACGGGAGAAGATCCCATGTGCTGGAGGTTCATTTAATGCAGAGAGACGCCGGAGACATTATAGACAGATGGGCGATTGCGAAACTCAAAGCCGAACGAATCGGCGCCGTTGAAAGCAAAAAAGAATTTCTGTGGTTCTGCGAAGGCATCGATGAATTGAAGAATAAATACTCTACAATCGACTGGGATGCGTATCGCAGAGATATTCTGGATATTCACGCCAGAATCTGGGATCTGGAAAGCGGCATTCGTCAGGGAAAGCTGGACAATGATTTGACGGAGGTGGGACGCCGGGCCATTCTCATCCGCGACTGGAATAAAAAACGTGTCGCTCTGAAAAACGAAATAAACCTGAAAACCGGCGAGGGTTTTCAGGATATCAAAAAAGACCACGGCTCCGAATAGTAAAACCGGGAAAGACAGAAGATGACCTATCCGAAAAAAGTCCTGCACAAACTTCTTTTCGACATGATGCTGATTCGACGGGTTCAACTGGCCATCGAATCCCGCTACATGGATAACGAAATGAAAACACCCGTCCATCTCTGTATCGGACAGGAAGCCGTTGCCGCCGGCGTCTGCGCGCATCTGAAGAAAAACGATTACATCAGCAGCAATCACCGGGGACATGGACACTATCTGGCCAAAGGCGGCAACTTAAAGGCGCTGATCGCGGAACTTTACGGCCGGGAAACCGGCTGTTCCAAGGGCCGGGGAGGATCCATGCATCTGGTCGATACCGGCGCGGGTCATTACGGCAGTTCTTCCATTGTCGGAGGCGGCATTCCCATCGGCACCGGAATAGGCATGGCGATCAAAATGCAGCGGCAGAAACGCGTCAGCACGGTTTTTTTCGGAGACGGCGCGGCGGACGAAGGGGTGCTGTATGAAAGCATCAATTTCGCAGTGTTGAAAAAATTGCCTGTCATTTTCATTCTGGAAAACAATCAATACTCTGTCTGTTCGCATATTTCCGCCCGTCAAACCGGAAATAGCATTTTTCACGCATTGCCGGCAAAAATGCTGCCGTCAAAAATCGTTGACGGCAATGATGCCCTGGCTGTTTATGACGCATCCGGAAAAGCCGTGGAACGCGCCAGAACGGGAAAAGGCCCGTCGTTCATCGAATGCCGAACCTACCGGATCCGGGGACACGCGGGCTGCGCGTCGCAGGATGTATCCGGCTACCGTACCGCGGAGGAAATCAGTCAATGGGGGAAACGGTGTCCCATTACATCTTTTCAGAAAATGCTTCTAAAAAAGAAGATGATTACAGAGAATGAAATCCATAAAACAGAGAAGAAGATAAACAGCAGGATTCAAGACGCTTTCGACTATGCGCGGCAGGCGGCGCCTCCCGCGCCGGAAACGCTTTCCGCCAACCTTTTTCGCGAGTAACGTATGCTGACTTCGGAAAACAAGATCATGATTCACGAACCTGATTTCTTCAGGGAATGCGGCGCATGCAAACGGGTCATCGGGTATCCTGAAGCCATCCGCGAAGCGCTTCAATTAGCCATGCAAAACGACCGGCGGGTCTTTATCATGGGACAGGGCGTCGATGATCCGTACGGCATGTTCGGCGCAACAAAAGATCTTCACCGGGAATTCGGCCGGGAAAGGGTTTTCGATACGCCATTGTCCGAAGGCGCTTTAACGGGCATATCCGTCGGCGCGGCTCTGGCCGGCATGCGACCGGTGTACTTTCACAACCGCCCCGACTTTCTGCTGTTGGCCATGGATCAACTGGTGAATCACGCGGCCAAGTGGTCGTATATGTTCGGCGGCGCGGTGCATGTGCCGATGGTCGTCTGGGCCTGCATCGGCCGCGGCTGGGGATCCGCCGCGCAACATTCCCAGGCCCTGCAGGGACTGTTCATGCATATCCCCGGCTTGAAGCTTTTGATGCCGTCAACCTGCCACGACGCCAAGGGGCTGATGCTCGCGGCCATCGATGATGAAAACCCCGTTCTCATCATCGACCATCGTTTAAATTTTAATACCACGGGCCTTGTTCCGTCCGGCCCTTACACGGTGCCGATCGGCAGAGGAATCGTCAGAAGACCGGGACGGGACGTCACGGTCGTTGCGGTTTCGCATCTCGTGACGGATGCTTTTCATGCGGCTCAGGATGTTTCGTCCCAAGGGATAGAGGCGGAAATTATCGATCCCCGGACGCTCCGGCCACTTGATGAGGAACTGATTCTAGCCTCGGTCGCTAAAACGGGACGCCTTATCATTGCGGATTGCGGCTGGAAAACCGGCGGCGTAACCGCCGAAATCGGCGCCCTGGTGGCGGAAAAAGGTTTTGCTTATCTCAAGGCGCCGATCATGCGACTCGCGTCTCCGGATCTACCCACGCCGGCAGCCGGTAATCTTGAGGAGGCATTTTACGTCGGCAGGAATGACATCAGAAAAGCGATGATTGAAATTGTGCGCTGATTTTAATTTTATGGCTGGAGCATTTTATTGAAAACAACGCTGCTTGTCTGCACGCTTAATGAAATCGACGGAATGCGCGTCATCATGCCGCAAATCGACCGGCAGTGGTGCGATCAGATTATTATCCTTGACGGCGGTTCGACGGACGGCACCATCCAATACGCCAGAGACAATGGATATTTTGTTTACATTCAGAAAAAAAAGGGCTTCCGTCATGCGTACACGGAAGTTCTTCCTTA
>JASEHT010000026.1 GCA_030018675.1 Smithella sp. | reverse complement strand
GCGCCTATGCCCTTCTCCGTAAAGAAAAACCCATCCCGTCCAAAACACGATACAAGTTAGACCAAGCGTTTGCACGTCTGGAAGCAATATGTGTGACAGAGGCATGCCATCGAGATCCCTATGGTATTATACGCTGAATAAATAAAGGCCGCCTAAAAGAGCGGCCTTTATTTCGAAGCAGAGCCTACCCTCGCCGCTAAAGACGAGATCGGTTCTGCGTATATAGAATGGCATAGAATTAAATTGTATGCAACAAGAAAATAACTGGGTACACCTGTAAGATATCGTTTACAACCTCTTGTTCAATAAACAATATTCAGTTATACTCTCCTCATGTCGAACTATAAATATTTTGATCATACGGCCGATATCGGCGTTGAAGTTACAGGCCGGAGCAGAAAAGAGATATTTGCGAACGCTGTTCAGGCTTTGTTTGATGTAATGATTGAGAGTAAAACCACTGCGGAGTCAGGAAAACAGCATAAAAAAATAACAGTCGAAGGAGCGGACGCTGCTGATTTGCTGATTAATTTTTTGCGGGAGCTTCTTTATCTGTTCAATGGCGAAAAGTTTATAACGTGTAGTTGCGAAATCATAAAGTACACCAGTAAAGAATTGCAGGCACGGTTGACAGGAGAACCATTTAACAGCAAAAAACATTTGATTAAAGCGGAGATTAAGGCGGTCACCTATTCCGGCTTGACGGTGGAAAAGTATAAAACAAGTTGGAGGGCAAGAATCATCTTTGATGTTTAATAACAGTGAATAGATGTCATGCCGGCCGAATTGGTTGTCAAAGAAAAAAATATAATTACCCCCTCCCCTCAATCCCCGCCCACCAGGGGCGGGGATGTTGCTTCAGCGATAATATTTGAAGAGAATGCATTATGTCGGGAATTATTTTAGAAAAGTTAGATGACAACCGCTGGCTCCTGCCGCAGACAGGCGGCATGCGCGTGCCCGGGATTATATATGCCAATGAAAAAATCTATCAGCTGTTAAAAGGCGACGAAAGCGCGAAGCAGGTGGCTAATGTCGCGCATTTGCCCGGCATTGTAAATTATTCTCTGGCTATGCCTGATGTCCACTGGGGTTATGGTTTTCCCATCGGCGGCGTGGCGGCTTTTGATCTGGATGGCGGCATTATTTCTCCGGGCGGTGTCGGCTACGATATCAACTGCGGCTGTCGCCTGATGGCCACAAATTTAACCCTTGGTGATATTAAAGAAAGGCTCAGCGATTTAACCACAGCCCTGTATCAGCATATTCCTTCCGGTGTCGGCTCGACCGGTTCGGTAAAATTATCGGGCAAGGATCAGAAAAAGGTACTCGAAGATGGCGCGGCCTGGGCCGTAAAGGCCGGTTTTGGATTTCCGGAAGATTTGGAGACAACGGAAGATGGGGGCGCTATCATGGGTGCCGATCCGGAACAGGTATCGGCGCGCGCGCTGGAGCGGGGCAAGCAGCAACTGGGTACATTGGGTTCCGGCAATCATTTTCTGGAAATTGAAGTTGTGCAGGAAATCTTCGATGAAGAAGCGGCCAAAGCCTTTGGTTTGCGCAAAGGGCAAGTTGCCGTCATGATTCACACCGGCTCGCGTGGCCTGGGGTATCAGATTTGCGATGACTATCTGGCGTTGATGGTCAAGCACGCTCAGGAAACAGGGATTGCCCTGCCGGACAGACAACTGGCCTGCGCCTATCTTGAGTCGGGACGGGGGAAAAATTATCTGGCGGCCATGGCCTGCGGCGCCAATTACGCCTGGGCGAACCGGCAAGTTTTGATGCACCGCACGCGGGAGATATTTGAAAAAACTCTGCGGATGTCGCCGCGTGAAGTGAATATGCGATTGGTTTATGACGTCTGCCACAACATTGCCAAGATCGAAGAATTTAACATTGGCGGCAAATTAAAAAAACTTTGCGTCCACCGCAAAGGCGCGACACGCGCTTTTCCCGCCGGGCATGAAGCAGTTCCGGAACGCTACAGAAAAGTCGGCCAGCCGGTGCTGATTCCCGGTGATATGGGTACCGGCTCGTATGTGCTGGTCGGTCAGTCAAAAGCGATGGAAGAAACATTCGGCAGTGCCTGTCACGGAGCGGGCAGGGTGATGAGCCGGACGCAGGCCATCAAATCCAGCCGGGGACGTTCGATTGCCCTCGAACTGGCAGAGAAAGGTGTTTTGGTCATGGCCGGTTCTAAGGGCACCCTCAGTGAAGAAATGCCCGAAGCGTATAAAAATGTTCACGACGTTGTGCAGGTGATGCACGATGCGGGCATTGCCAGAAAAGTGGCGAAGCTTAAATCAATTGCCTGCATCAAAGGGTGATAACTCCGTAAAATGCCCAGATGTTGCGTTGTGCTTCAGCCATCGTCGTTGCGGCGTACGCCAAAAGTACGCCTCACTCCTCTGGCTTTGCACGCCTTGCCTCTGGGCATTTTACGAAGTTATCCCAGGTTCCAGGCTTGACCTGGCCATGTTGCCCCAATAGTGCCCTTTAGGGTCTTCAGGGTAAATCCGGGAAATTTATTCTGGATTCCCGCCTGCGCGGGAATGACAATCAAAAAACAAACTGTTTTGTGGAAAAAATTGTGGAGCTGTTGTAAGAAGCATTAAGGCTTGCATAATGCCTGCTCGTGTCATTTCGGGGATCGTAGAGACGAGAAATCTAAGATTCCTCGCACGCCTTTGGCGGTTCGGAATGACAGTTTGATTGTTGTGCAAAGAGTTCGCGTTGAAAAAATTCGGGAGAACGCCATGACTGAAATCATACTAGATGAAACTGAAGATTGGGACAAACGAATATTGTGCAGTGATGAGTCATGTATCGGTATAATCGGTGCGGACGGCAAGTGCAGAGAATGCGGTAAACCTTATGAAGGTGTTCTGCCGGAAGATCACGGGTCCGAAGCGGTTCCTCCGGTGGCTATGGAAGCGTCCAAACAGATTGTGCCAGAGGCTGCGGAATCGGACGACGATTGGGACAATCGCGTTTTGTGCAGTGACGGCACCTGTATCGGCGTTATCGGTGCGGACGGCAAGTGCAAGGAATGCGGTCAACCTTTGAAATAAAACCCATTGATTATAAAAAGTGTCACATCCCGCGTCGCGGCGCACCTAGCTACACTATCCCGCGGCACTTCGTGCCTAGGATAATTCGACTAATGCTTCGAACTTCGCTTCGCTTGTTTTACCATAGCGCTATGCGCTTGGTATAATTCGTCCAGCAAGCTTCAGTGCACTATGTTTCTGAAGCTTGGGTCTCATTATCAGCAAGGCTCATTAGAATTCGTATATCTTGCTTCCCGGGATGACTGTGAAATTGTTTTCCAGAAGCACGTCGATGGCTTTTTCCGGGTTGTCGAAACGGAAGATGATGACGGCGTTCTGGCCGCTTTTTTCCACAAAGGCGTAAAGATATTCAACATTGATGCCTTCTTTGGAAACAATTTCCATGATGCTGTGCAGCCCGCCCGGTTTGTCGGGAACTTCCACGGCGACAACAGGGGTTTTGCTCACCCGGAAGCCGTTGTCTTTAAGCGCTTTGTTGGCTCTTTCGACATCGTTGACAATGAGGCGCAGAATGCCGAAATCGACGGTTTCGGCTACGGACAATGTGCGGATATTGATATTGGCCTCTTTCAGCACGCGCGTCGCGTCCTCCAGCGTGCCGGGTTTGTTTTCGAGAAAAACGGATATTTGTTCAACTTTCATTTTTATCCCCCTTATGTGTTGGTCAAATGCGGCGTTTATCAATAATTTTGGCGTCCGACTTTTTCAGCGTGTTGGGCTGAACCAGTTTGACACGTGCGGAAATTCCCAGGTAGTCCCTCATATCTTTGACAATTCTCTGTTCTATTTTCTGCAATTCTTTGATGCTGCCCGAATCGCTGAAGATCTTGTCGTTGACTTCAACCTGTAAATCCAGTGTATCGAGCGCGCCGACCTTATCAACCACCACCTGATAATTCGGCTCCAGTCCTTCAATATCCACCAGGATGGCTTCGATCTGTGACGGAAACACGTTGACGCCGCGGATAATCAGCATGTCGTCGCTGCGTTTCAGAACCCTTTCCATTTTGACGTGCGTGCGGCCGCAGCGGCAGGGCTCGGTAATCAGCCGCGATATGTCGCCGGAGCGGTAGCGGATCAGCGGATTGGCTTCCTTGGTCAGCGTCGTGAAAACAAGTTCGCCCTCCTCGCCTTCCGGCAGAACCTCGCCGGTTTGCGGGTTGATGGTTTCAACGACGAAATGATCTTCATAAATATGCATGCCGTTGCGTCCTTCCAGGCATTCCATCGCCATGCCCGGACCGATGACTTCTGACAAGCCGAATAAATCCAGCGCGGTGATGCCGAATACCTTTTCAATCTCATCGCGAATGGCGTTGTTCCAGGGCTCGGCTCCGAAAATGCCCACGCGAAGCTTCAGGGTTTTCACGTCGATGCCGATGGACTTGCCGACTTCAGCCAGATGCAGGGCGTGGGAAGGAGTGGAGCAAATGACGGTGGGACCGAAATCCTGCAAAATCATCAGTTGTCTTTTGGCGTCTCCGCCGGACATGGGAATGACACTGGCGTCTATTTTTTCAGCGCCGTAATGCAAACCGAGGCCACCGGTGAACAGACCGTAGCCGAAGGCATTGTGAATGACATCGTTTTTGGTAATGCCGGCGGCGACCAGAGAGCGCGCGATCAGGTCGGACCAGGTTTCGATATCCCGTTTCGTGTAACCGAAAACGGCGGAACGACCGCTTGTTCCGGATGACGCGTGCAGGCGGACGACACTGTTCATCGGAACGGCAAACAAACCAAAGGGATAATTATCCCCTAAATTTTTTCTGGTGGTAAAGGGAAGCTTTTTGATGTCTGCAATGGATTTAATATCGTCGGGCTTGACTTTGGCGGCATCAAAGGATTTTTTGTAAAATCCAACCGTGTGATAGACCCTTTCCAGAACCTGCTGAAGTCTTTTTGCCTGCAGGGCCTTGATAACTTCGCGGGGCATGGTTTCAAATTCTTCATTGTAGATCATGTTGCAGCCTCCTCATTGGGTAACGGATGACGAAATTGCTGAAAGTCTAACAAAACTTTTTGCCGGTGGCAAGAAACTTTCTCTATAAAAATAATAAATTAAGCGTTGTGCGGCTGTAAATATTTTTCGGCGAGCAGAATGCCCAGAGCCGTTTTGGCGTCGATGATATCGCCCTGTTCGATCAGCGTGCGCGCCTGCGGAAGGCTGACCGGCACGGTTTCAATAAACTCATCGTCGTCGGGTTGAAGCGGCGCGTAAACAAGATCTTTGGCCAGAAAAAAATGCATGTATTCGTTGCAGTATCCGGGCAGCAGATATCCTTCAAAAAGCTTTACGAGTGTTTTCGGTTGAAATCCGGTTTCTTCGGCCAGTTCTCTTTGGGCGCAGACGGCAGGTGATTCTTCGGACCCGTCCAGCGAGCCGGCGGGAATTTCCAGCAAGTCTTGTTTGACCGCGGCGCGATATTGTTTGATGAGAAGGAGTTCGTTTTGATCGTTGACGGGAACGATGGCCACGGTGGGATTGTGGTTGATCCAGCTTTGCCGGGTTGATTTTCCGTTGGGAAACTGGACATCTTCTTCGCGGACATCGAAAATTTTACATTGATAGACAATGGCTGCAGTATTTTTTTTCATCAGGCTCCGTCCGATTCAGTTGGTGTTGATAATGGCGAGTAAATGCCGTTCGATTTCTTCTTTAGGCAGGGCTCCGGTCAGTTTATCAACCATTTTTCCTTCCTTGAAGAACAGCATGGTCGGGATGCTGCGGATGCCGTACTGCGAAGCTGTCAGAGGATTTTCGTCAACGTTGAGCTTCACCACCTTGACGCCGTTGGCGTAATCGGAGGCCAGCTCGTCGATAATTGGCGATAATGTCCGGCACGGACCGCACCACGGCGCCCAGCAATCCACAAGAACGGATGTTTCGGACGAAAGCACTTCGCGGGCGAAGGAATTGTCTGTTACCTCAAAAGCCACGATTTTTTGTTGAGGAATGATGAGCGATTCGCCGCATTTGCCGCATAACGGCTTCTGATTTAAGCGATCTTCGGGCATCCGGTTCTTTGTGCCGCACCTGAGGCAGCTGATGATTAATTCCTCCAGCGAAGCGCCGCATTTGCCGCAAAGCGACCTTCCCTGCAATTTCTTGTTGGGTATTCTGTTTTTTGTGCCGCACTTGAGGCAGCGGATGATTACATTTTCAGTCATATTGTTCCTGTTGTTTACATTATCTCTGTTTTGGTGAAAAAAGCAAATCAAATGGCAACGTTCACCAAAACGGGATTCAATATCCGAACCATTGCCCCCGGGGCCATTTTGGCCAGCAAACCGCGGCTTCCGGCGTTGATTAAAACGGTCGGCAAATCGGCCACGGTTTTTTCCATGTACACCGGCAGCGCCTTTCTGGTGCCGAAAGGCGAAGTCCCGCCGACTTTATACCCCGTGTGCCTTTCGGCCACTGCCGGATGGCATGGCGAAACGGATTTTACACCGATGGCACGGGCCAGCGACTTTGTCGAAACCTCCCGATCGCCGTGCATCAGGATAATCAGCGGTTTGCCGGTTTCATCTTCCATAACCAGCGTTTTAATAACGGTATGCTCATCAACGCCGAGTTTGTGTGCCGATACTTTTGTGCCGCCTTTTTCCTCGTACGGGTAAGTATGCAAAGTAAAATCGGCATCTTGCGCCTTCAAGGCTAAAATAGCGGGTGTTGACGGAAACAATTCCTTTCTCATCGTTTTCTTATAATAACAACTAAAAATCAAAAATCAATAAATGCGGCCATAGATGAGCTTATTTCATTCTCTTGATTTTACTTTTATTTTAAGTTATTTGTGCCGGACATCCCCTGAGGAGAACTTAATTGCAGTTCAATCCTTGTGTAAAACATAAGCTGATCCGTGATTCTGTTAGGAATTTCGCGGAAACGGAACTGGCGCCCATTGCTGCGGAAATCGACCGCACGGCAACCTTTCCGCGCGACGTGATGGAGAAAATGAGACCGTTGAATTATTTCGGTCTGCAGGCGCCCAAGGAATTCGGCGGGGCCGCTCTGGATTCCGTCAGCGCGGCGATCGTCGTGGAAGAACTTTCCAGGGTCTGCGCCGCGATAGGCCTATGCATCACCGTGCATAACGGCGTTGCCGTTTATCCGTTTTTGCGTTTTGCTACTCCTGAACAAAAAAAACATTATCTGCCCAGGCTGGCTTCCGGGGAATTCATCGGCGCATTCAGTTTGACGGAAGCCAACGCCGGATCCGATGCCGGAAGTGTCGAAACTACGGCGGTCAAAAACAATAAAGAGTATATCCTGAACGGCACAAAAATATTTGTGACCAACGGCGGCGTTTGCGATGTCGCCCTGATTTTTGCGCTCACCGGTTTTGAGCCGGGGCGTCCGCAGAGCAGTGTTTTTATCGTCGAGAGCGGCTATCCGGGCTTTATGCGCGGTGAGTTGGAAGATCTCTGCGGCATGCGGGCCAATCCCGTATCGTCGCTTTTTTTAGAGGACTGCCGCGTGCCGGAGAAAAATATTCTGGGTAAAGTCGGCGACGGTATGAAAATAGGTCTGGCCACGCTGGATAACGGCAGAATCGGCGTGGCGGCGCAGGCGCTGGGGATTGCCCAGGGTGCCTTTGAAGCGGCGGTGAAGTACGCCAAGGAAAGACAGCAGTTTAAAAAACCGATTGCCTCGCTCCAAACCATCCAGAATTATATTGCCGATATGGCTACGGAGATCAAAGCCGCGCGTCTGCTGTTGTATGACGCCTGCGCGCGCAAGGACGAAGGCGCGCCGTTCGGCTGCGAAGCGTCTATGGCCAAACTCTATTGCAGCACGGTGGCTTCCACAGTCACTTCGCTGGCGGTGCAGATTCACGGAGGATATGGCTACAGCAAGGAATACGATGTGGAGAGGTATTTCCGCGATGCCAAGGTTACGGAAATTTATGAAGGCACCAGTGAGGTTCAGCGCATGGTCATCGCGCGCGCGGTGCTGTCACAACTTACTTTTTAGAAAAATATGCTCAATCTGATTGTCTGTATCAAACAGGTTCCCATGGTAGCGGAACTGCCGTGGGACGAGAAAACGGGAACACTGCGGCGCGATCTTGCGCCCGGAATGATGAACCCCGCCTGTAAGCACGCGCTGGAGGCCGCTCTGCAGATCAAGGAAAAATATTCCGCGAAAATCACCGCGATCACCATGGGGCCGCCTGCTGCGGGGGAAGTGCTGCGCGAGGCCCTAGCGCTGGGCGCGGACGAAGCGATACTCATCTGCGACAGGCTTTTTGCCGGCTCGGATACTTTCGCGACATCTTTGGTTCTGCAAAAAGCGATAAAAAAGAAATGCCCGAAATTTGATTTGATTCTGTGCGGCGCCTATACCGCCGACAGTGAAACCGCGCAGGTCGGACCGCAACTGGCCGAGGAGCTGAAACTTCCCGCGGTGGCCTATATTGAAAAGCTGGAAATTACCGGAAGAACACTGCGTGTCCGCCGCCTGGTGGATAATTTCCGCGAAACGCTGGAAATGGAATTTCCGGCCCTGGTAACGGTTTCCATGGAAAATTACAAACCGCGCTACACGGCGCTTGACGGTCTGGAAAGGGCCTTTGCCGCAAAGAAAATAATCGTCATGAACGCGACGGCCCTCGGATTGAGCGCCGCTGTAGCCGCCAGGGGATCGCGGACGAAAGTGCGTCAGGTCTTCTTGCGCAAAGCCCAGAAAGGCAATGTGATGCTGCAAGGCGCGGCATCTTCCGTCGTCAATGATTTTCTCGACAAGCATCAGCGAAGAATAGGGGCGGCCATCGGTAAATCCATAGAAGGGAAGAAACTCGATGACGAAAAATAGACAAAAAAGCATCTGGGTTTTCGGGGATTACCGAAACTATTATCAAAACAGGGTGACCTTGCAGTTGATCGCGCGCGCGGTGGATTTGGCCAAGATCATCAACGCGGAAGTCTGCGCGTTGATTTTCGGCTATGAAATTGACGAATGGATCATGGAATACACGGCTCACGGCGCCGACAGAATTCTGGCGATTGACGATCCGGCTTTACGCAGTTACAGCACGGAGCGGTACCTTGCGATTATTGAAAAGCTCGTCAAGCAAAGGGACCCGGAAGTTATTCTAATCGGTGCCACGGACTTCGGCCGGGAATTCGCTCCGCGGCTGGCCAAACGTCTGCAAACCGGATTATCGGCCGATTGTGTGGGGCTGGGTATCAGCGAAGACGGTTTACTAATTCAAACCGCTCCTTCTTTCGGGGGGAATATGCTGGCGGAAATCGTTACGGAACAGCACCGTCCGCAGATGGCGACAGTGCGTCCGGGAACATTCAAGGAAATACCGCACGACAACAACAAAAAAGCGATTGTCGAGCGCATTCCTCTGATGAAGGGCCTGCCCAAACCCCGTGTGCGTCTGGTGGAATACGAACGCTCCGTGGAAAAAGAACATACCATTGAAAATGCGTCGGTGATTGTCTGCGGCGGGCGCGGTATGGGAAACAAGGAGAAATTCAAAAAGCTTCAGGAACTGGCCAGGCTTTTAGGCGGCGATGTCGGCGCGACCCGACCGGTTGTGTATGCCGGATGGGCCGATCATGGCGCGCTTGTCGGGCAGGCCGGCAAGCATATCAAGCCGAAGATTCTTTTTTCCTTCGGGATCAGCGGAGCGATTCAGCATACGGCGGGACTGGGCGAGGCGGATTTTATTATCGCGGTAAACAAGAATCCGCAGGCGACCATGATGAAAATGGCTGACGTCGCAATTGCGGGCGATGCCAGCGATGTACTTAATAATTTGATTAAAGAGTTGAAGAAACGAATAAGAGAATAAATCTGTGCCGATGAAAAACGCTCATCTGCTGTGTTGCGCTGCAAACCACCCCGCTCAACGTATTTCCATATACGCCTCGCGGTTCGGTTTTTGCGCGCCTTGCATCTGAACGCTTTTGATCAGCACATAAAAGAAAAAATTAATTAAGGAGATTATTTTATTATGATTAAATCAAGACTTTGCGATCTTACCGGGATTAAATATCCCATTATTCAGGCGGGGATGGGACCGTTCAGCAATAATAATCTTGGCGTAGCGGCGGCCAATGCCGGGGTGTTGGGACTGTTCTCCACGAGCGGTTTGTGCAACAAGGATTTTCTGCCATATGTGTACAATGATTGGATCAAGAGCGCCGAGGCCGATCCGAACGACGACATTCCTACCGCGATGGAGAAATTGCTCAAACGAGCTTATCGATTGACCAAAGACACAGGCGGCATATTCGGTATCAACGTGATGGTGTCCGCCGAGTTAATGTTTCAGGCAGAGCTTATTATCAATGCGGCCATTCAGGTGCGGGCGGCCAATCCGGGGATGGAAAAAAACTTCAAGGTGATTTTCACCTCCGCGGGCGATCCGGTGCCTTGGCGGGAAAGAATTAAGAGCGCGGGCTTTACATGGATGCATGTAGTGCCCTCTGTCAAGGGCGCTCTGCGCTGTAAGAAAGCGGGTGTCGATGTTATCGTGGCTTCGGGACACGAGGGAGGATTTCACACATCCTGGGAACCGGTGCACTCGATGATTCTATTGCCCGCGGTAGTGGAAGCGGTTTCCGATGAAAAAACTTTGGTCTGCGGAGCCGGCGGCTTCTGTGACGGTAAAACTCTGGCGGCTGCCCTGGTGATGGGCGCGGACGGTGTCCAGATGGGCACGCGTTTCCTGGCAACACAGGAAAGTGATTTCCCGCAGATTTGGAGACAGGGAGTTGTGGATACAGGCGATCGTGGAACCCTGGTGGCGCGCGGTTTTGTCGGCCCGGCCCGCTGGATTAAAAATCCGCGCAGTGAGGAACACGCGAAGAATACCCTGGAGAAATCACCCGGATGTTATCTGGGAACGCCGGATGATATGCTGTCGATCGACTTCAAATTAATTGAGTTTGAAATGGAGTCTATGCAGGCCGCCTATGAGGGGAACAAAGAGAAGGCGCTTCTGGCAGCAGGCGAAGCGGCTCAGCGCATCAATGATATGCCCAAGGTCAACGATCTGGTTCAGACAATGAAAGAAACAGAAGACATTTTAAAAAGCGTGCAGACCAGGATGTTAGTGTAGGGATTGTTCCCCGAACAATCCGGTATAAAGCAAGCGGCGCATTCAGGGGAATGCGCCCTACGTTGGCCACCTTTTCGCCGCCTCGATATCATCTTTGTTTTAGAAATGGTAAAAGGTTGAATAAGTAAAGAAAAAAGCCGGATATCAACTCCGGCTTTTTTTATTCACTGTTAATTAAAAATTTGAACGAAAGCTAAGCCGAAGCCGCGGAGCGGCGAGCGGCTCTATCAACAGGCTAGCTGCTCATTTCAATAAGGAAGTTACCAACATGAATTCTTAATTTTATAAACAATATCTAATTGGTTATTTGAACCAAATTCGCTGTAAGTTACATTTATAAACGTTGGCCCATCCTTCCAGAGAAAAGAAACAGAATTGCTTTCAAAGTTCGATGTGACATCTGTCGGTTTTGTCCAAGCATCAGTTGGCTTTCCAAGTTCTCTCCGGTTTTCGTTAACTAATCTGACAAAGTAATTAAAACGTGGCTTTAGGTGTTTTTGTACTTGAACCAGTTTGCCTTTACAGAAACTTAGAGCGATAACGCGGTCACTTCCTCTTGGTTCATCAAATGCTACGATGCTATTGTCTTTAACTGCGATCGTCTTGTAGGAATAACTTTCAAGAAGTTTTTTTGCCTCATCCATCGATATACCGCTTTTTAGGCCATCTATTTCAAAGGCATAAGACACGCTTGCCGCAAGTAGTATAAAGACACAAATGATAAAATAATAACGCATTGCTATCCTCCTGTATTGTCGTTGTTAGCTCTCATTCATTGGACAACAAAATCTCCATTGGCTTTACCACAAACTATCCGCGGTGTTGTGTTATTTGGACCCACTTCGATGAACCACACACCATTGAACTCTGATGTTCGAATTACAGTAAAATGCAAGGTCAACAACTCATGGATTTGATCTAGAATCGTTGGTAGTTCTTTGACAAGATTCTGTGTGCCCTTATCATTTCCCCACGGATTGTCTGCATGGAGGAATTTTCCAAGACGATCATACAATGATTCGAAATTTTTCTTTGTCAAGTAACCATCTTTCTTTCGGTCGAAATGCCACTCTCCTGATTTTTTCTTGGTTGCTGGCGAAACGGGTACCGGGTAGAAATCCTTATTCAGTTTAGTTAAATGCTGAATGATTTTTTTTGCATTATAGTCTTTTCTATAATCTACCGTTCGATCTGCGTTAGTCCGTAACTTCTCATATGCTGTTTTGTTTGGCGCGATTGAGGCAAATGCCATGCACTCAAGCGCCTTGCGTAATTGAAGCACGGTTGATTCAAAGACATAGATGTTATTCGTGCTTTTGAATTCACTAAGAAATGCGGCGCATGCGGATAGACGCTCGTAGGTCTCACTAATTTTTCTCAAGTATATTTGCTGGAGTTCGCCTTCACCCATGATCATCCTTTGTATCTAAGGGCTTTCTAGCATAAAATTAAAATCTGACAAAGAATTTATAATGCTGGATACCGGCCTCCGCCAGTATGACAAAAATTGATGTCCGCGACCAAGGGTTCGTCTATGTTCGAGCCTTAAATGTAGGTTGCGGTCTGTTTGTTGTTTGAGCGAAATAGGGAGCAATTCCTATTCTCCCTTGTGCATTTTTCCCCGTGCCAGCGAGGCGAAAATTCCGCCGCCGCAGATAATACTCAAAATAAAAAATATCAGCTGGCTGCTTTCCAGAAAAAGATGTTGCGTGCCCACGGCAATAGGCCGGCTTCCCAGAATGACGGCGAACACCAGCATGGTGATGCCCATGCTGATCATTTGACCCATAAGCCTCATGGTCGCCAGCGTCGCTGAAGCGACACCGTAATAGCGTTTTTCCACAGCGCTCATCGTGGCGTTGATGTTGGGCGTGGAAAAAAATGCGAAGCCGATGCCCAGCAGCACCAGACAGAATAAAACATAGTTGATCGTTGTGTCGCCGTTGAGAAAAATCAGTTGCACGAGTCCCGTTACCGTGATGGCCATGCCAATGGAAGCGATGATCTGCGGTTCGAAACGGTCGGAAAGCCATCCGGCGAACGGGGAAATCAGCGCCTGAACGACCGGCGCGGCGACAAGAATGGACCCCGCTTCGAACGGCGTCAGCAATTTGATGTTTTGCAGATAAAGACTCAGTAAAAAAGTAACGACAAACGTGGCGCTATAATTGATCAGGGCGGCCAGATTGGAAAAAGCAAAAACCTTATTATCCAGAAACAATCGCAAATTAAGCAAGGGGAAGGGATGTTTTAATTGCTGAAAGGCAAAACAAGCCAGACAGAAAACCCCCACGCCGATCAGCAGAGCCGCTTTCCATCCGGGCAGCAGGGAAAAGCCATACATGATGGCAAAAAGGGCAATGGCGTACAGGACGGAACCGGCAAAATCAAAACTCTCCCTTTTCTTTTCCTGTATTTCTTTTTCCAGATACAGGGCCGTGATGAAAATAATTAGCGCGCCCAGCAATGTCGTAAAAAGAAAAATATACCGCCAGCCCAGATACTGAGTCAACCACCCGCCGATGAAAGGCCCGATGGTCAGTCCGACATAGACGGCGGTGATGTTGATGCCCAGAAATTTACCCCGTTCATTTTGAGGATAAGCCGAGATCAACATGGCGGTTCCCGTGCTGAAGATCATCGCGCCGCCGATGCCCTGAATGGCGCGGGCGGCAATGAGGAAAGATTGTGACGGCGTCCAGATGCAAAACAGGGAAGCCAGCGTGAAAATAACCGCTCCATACAAAAAAATAATCCGGCGGCCGTGAATGTCGGCCAGTCTGCCCATGGGAATGAGGGTAATAGCCGCAGCCAGAATAAATGACGAAGCCACCCAGCTTAAACTGAGGGCATTCATGGATAGTTCTTTAGCAATGGCGGGCAGGGCGACATTGATGGCCGATCCCATAAAGGGGGTCAGAAAAGAGCTTAAGGTTGTAACAAGCAGAACAAAGAGTTGTTTTTTGCTGTAGGCATTATTCATCGGGCAACATCTGAATGAGATCCCTAACCGCGGGGGAAGTTATTTTTATAAATTTCGAAAAAACTATCCTTGCCGCAGGCCATCATTAGCGTGAGAGGCATAACTTTTCTTGTCTGCTTCAGCATTTTTTCTGTTAAATCGCGAATGTCCCATTGAGCGTGCTGATCTGCGCGCAGGCGCGCCAGATGATACATTTCGCGGGCGTTGAATTTCATCAGGACCCTTTTACGATGGGCGTTGGTCAGGATGTAAGCGGCGGCTTGCGGAGCCTTCTTGCCGATTTGTTCGTAAGCCTTTTGCGTTTCGCGCATGATTCTAACAAAATTCGTCTGTTCGCCGATGGCTTTGATGGACGGCGGCGCGGTAACACCCAACTGCGGATTATATTCCTGAGCGATAATCGTGGACATCCGGTGTCTTTTGATCTGGGCAAAGCAACTGGAGCTCAGAACAAGCTCGAAAAGCAGGTCGGCGTTTTCCATTTCTCTTAAGACGGCATCATGCGCCTGCAAATGGGCAAAAGCTTTTTTAAAAAGACTTTTTTTATCTTTCAGAGACATTTTGCCGGCCTGTCTTAAGCACTGCGTGTAATTCAAATCAGATGAAGCAAACAAAAGCGCGGCGGCGACCTCGATATCGGCCGCAGGAGAGTAAAAAGCCAGTTGCGCGTCGGGCGGTTTTTTCTGCATTTTTGAAGAAGAATATTTAGTCAGAAACATTTGCGCGGCCTGGCGCAACTTTTCTCTGGTCAATTTGTCGTAGTCCGTGGCTTTCGTGTAACGAATAAGAGAAGGAGCTATGTCTTTCGTCGCCACGTACAGCTTTTCGCTGTATTCACGCCCTTCGGCCAAAGGCAGCGAGGCCAGTCTTCTCAGCATCAATTCCAGATTACGCGCGTTAATCGTCATGCCCAGTTGGGTTTGGGTGGCCATTGATATCGTGTAGCGAGCGTCTTCTTTGGCCCAACCTTCCAGCATGGACTTGTTGGCCGGATTTTCCGCAAGAGCTTTATGTTTATCAAAAATGTACGGTCTGAGTTTCTCGTAGAGCTCGTGATAATAATCGTTTTGCATTTCCACGGTTGAAACAAACAAATCGGTCAGCTTCGCATGTCTGATTTCTTCGGGAATGAGAAAATCTTTATTAAAAAGCACATAGCGCTGGGATTTTTCGGTGAAAGAGCAGAGACGGAATTTTTCGATTTCTTCGACCAGCAGGCGGGAAACGCCGATCACGTCGATATTGAAGACGGCGTGTTCGGCGACCGAGCTGTGCCCCATTTCAAAGACGATATTGCGGTTGGACTGCCTTGCCTTCTCCACTTCTTCGCAGGCAATAGAACGCAGTTCATCGACCGGTTTGGGACTGCGGCTGATCCGCGCGTAAGCCGCCGAGATCGTTTCAGGTGTCAAATCCTGTTTGCGTCCGCTCTTTTCCTTAAGCTCGCGGATGATGTCGTAATCCAGATTATGGCCGGCAAGAAGAATTTTCATAATTTTTATCCTATAAGCTGATTAACTCCACATTTCCGAGTGATCGTCCCAGAAAACGCTCGCCGATGGTCTGAAAACGGTACGGCAGATCGCTTACATAAAAAAGATATTCCGCACGCGAAGTTTGATCGTTGCCGATTTTTTGTTTTGCAATCAAATCGGCGGCGATATCGGCCATCGCTTCAGCCGAATCAATCAGCGTCACCTCGTTCCCGACAATATCCTGCAGCAAGGGTTTCAAAAGAGGATAATGCGTACAGCCTAAAACCAGCGTGTCCACCTGTTCGGCCAGGACGGGTTTTAAATATTCCCGGGCGATCAGTTGTGTTGCCGGATGATCAAGCCAGCCTTCTTCCACCAGCGGCACCAGAATCGGACACGCCTGAGAGAAAACCTTTGCGTCTTTATTCAGAAGATGAATGGCACGGGTATAGGCGTTACTGTTGATGGTGGCAGGTGTGCCGATGACGCCGATGGATTGATTGCGGGAGTTTTGGATTGCCATGCGCGCTGATGCATCGATGACTTCCAGCACGGGAACCGGTGATAAATCGGCAATGGTCTGATGGGCGACGGCCGCCATGGTGTTGCAGGCGACAATCAGCATCTTGACGTCTTTCTGAATCAGAAACTCCGTAATTTGGGCGGCGTAGCGATTAATGGTGTCCACCGATTTAACGCCGTAGGGCACCCGTGCCGTATCGCCGAAATAAATAATGTTTTCAAAAGGCAGGCGTTGCAGGAGCGAACGGACAACCGTCAATCCGCCGATTCCGGAATCGAAAACACCTATGGCTCGCTTTGTCGTCATTCGTTATTCTTCATGTTGCATTAAATATTTTTAAAAGTCGTTATGCCGGTGCAGGCCGGTAGTCGGACTTAACACGGTTGATCGGGAGATCGCAAGGTTCTTGCGGGAAAGGTGGCGAAACAGCCTAAATTTTCCGGTTCATGATATCCAGGCGATACCTGGCTTTTTCATGTCCTTTTTCCGCTGCCTTGCTGTACCATTTTACAGCTTCATCGCGATCTTTAGGCACAACGATACCTTCTTCATATATGCCGCCGAGATTGAACTGAGCCTCGACATATCCTTGAGAGGCCGACTTCAAATACCATTGTACCGCCTCTTTAAAGTCCTGCGCCACACCTTCCCCAAAGAAGTACTGCAATCCCAGACGATACTGAGCGATAGCGTGCCCCTGCTGCGCTGCCATTCTGTACCATTTTACGGCTTCTGTATCACTTCGTGTAACGCCGATGCCTTCCTGATACATTTCTCCCAGATTCATCTGTGCTTCGGCGTATCCCTGTTCCGCTGACTTTAAAAACCATTGTGCCGCTGCGTCATCGTCCTGTTCAACGTCTAGTCCTTCCTTGTACCTGATTCCCATATTGAACTGATATTCTGCGTCAACCAGTTCATTTTCTTTTACGTGATCATGAGGAATTTCCCGGGTGCTTTCGGGAAATTCCCCAGCCTGTTGAAGGTCCTGGTTGCTTTCGTAAATTACCTCGTCCTGTTGGATTTCCTGATTCGTATCGGGAGTTTCTTCAAGAATTTCTGGTTTGTCTTCCGGCGTTTGTTCAATGATTTCCTGCGCGTCGTGTTCTTCTATTTCTACAGCATCCTCCGGAATTTCATCTGCGACGGGTTCATCGTCGGATGGTGTTTCCGGAGGCGCGACGGCAGGCGGCTGATCATCATCATGAATCTGTTCCGTTTGAGCATATTTTATTTTTTCGCGTATCAAATCCAGTTTAATCTGGGCATCCATATGTTCCTGTGCAGCCGCTTTGCTGTACCAATTTACAGCTTCCGTGTCGCTCTGGGGAAGGCCGCGTCCCAGCAGATATAATTCTCCAAGATGGTACTGGGCATTTGCAATCCCCTGCTGGGCGGCTTGTAAAAACCAATGAGCGGCCTTCTGGTAATCCTGTGCAACACCCTCGCCTTTTTCATACATGATACCGAGATTGTATTGAGACAGGGCATTTCCCTTTTCAGCCGCTTTGCGATACCATTTGGCGGCCTTAACCTCACTTTCTCCAACTCCCCTGCCTTCCTGATACATCCACGCAAGATTGAGTTGCGCTTTGGCATGGTCATTATTGGCCGCTTTTAAAAACCACCCTACGGCCCGGGCATCATCCTGCTCAACGCCTTTCCCCTTCAGGTAAATCAGTCCTAAATTATATTGGGCGACAGCGTTTCCCTGTTCCGCCGCCTCAAGAATGTCCTGAAAAGATGCCATGTCTCTGCCTGTTTCTAATTAATGATGAACATTATATAAACATGAACCAATCGACCATTGAAAAATGACGATATTGCCATTGTAAACAGTATATTAATAGTAAAGACAGTCGTCCTTACACCTTAAATTTTTTCAAACCGTTGAAATCCAGCGTGGCAAAATAATCTTGGACGGTTTCAGCGCGGCGGATTTGCACCACCTCGCCGTTTTCTCTCAACAGCAATTCCGCCGATCGAAGCTTTCCGTTGTAGTTAAAACCCATGGCAAAACCATGCGCTCCGGCATCGTGGATAATAACAATATCACCGCGTTCGAGTTTAGGCAGCTTTCGGTCAATGGCAAATTTGTCATTGTTTTCGCAAAGCGAGCCGGTAACATCGTACAAAACATTGCGCGGCTTGGGTTCCTTGCCCATGACGGTGATATGATGATAGGCGCCGTATAGGGCGGGACGCATCAGGTTGGTCATGCAGGAATCCAGCCCGGCGAATTTCTTATAGGTGTCTTTGATGTGCAGGACGCGGGACACCAGATAACCGTAGGGTCCGGTGATATAACGGCCGCATTCGGTAAAAAGTTTGACAGGCGCCAGTCCGTTGGCGACGATAATATCCTCATATTTTTTCCTGACCCCGAGGCTCATCGCTTTTAAATTGATGCGTTTTTGTTCCGGCCGGTAAGGGATGCCCACGCCCCCACCAATGTTAACAAATTCAAATTTGATTTTAAGTTTCTGG
>JASEHT010000269.1 GCA_030018675.1 Smithella sp. | reverse complement strand
GTTTTGTTAAAATCACTCAAGGCGCGCGGAAGAATATAGGTAGCGGGAATCGTGCTGGCGCTCAAATAAATATGACCACCGGTTGCTTTACCCAGGGCAAGAACTTTTCCCTTTACCTCATCCCGAAGTCTGACCATACGGCGCGCGTAATCGTATAAAATCTTTCCTTCCGGCGTCAGCGATATACCCGCGCTGCTTCGATTCACCAGTCGAGCACCGGCATAATCCTCGGCGTTTTTGATATTTTTGGTCAGCGCGGGCTGGGTCAAAAGCATTCTCTTGGCGGCGCGGCTGAAGCTCCCTTCCTCCACCAGAGCAATGATGGCCTCCATCTGCTGAATGGTCATGTTCTTAAAACGATCAATAGACATGGAAAGCCTATAGCACAATATTAATGTTCATTAAAAGAAAAAATATAACTATTATCAATACACTATATTCCAAATGCTTATAATGCAGAGGAAACTCTCTTTCTTAACCGGAAATAATAATGGCTATTGAAATATAACTATTATGAATTTGCTTTTTGGATTTTCTCTTATTAAAAAGCAAGCTGCATGTATTATTTATTTCGCATCACGACCGGTTATGTCGGATGGTTCCGGCCGCGGGCCTCAACCCCGTCGAGCAAACAATAAAATGTTTCCTTCAGTTCGATTCTGAAACCGGTCTCGAAAATTTATTATGCTGGTAGTAGTTAAATTTAAGTTGTTTTGAACTCGCGCAAAAGAGAACGTCCCATTAATTCTTGTTCACGTTGGTTTATTTTCGACATAATCTTGGCAACGTTTATTACGATGCCTATTAACGTGTGTGGTGTTTTGGCAATCTACCGTAAATCGTTTTCTTCCTAACCCCGATAAGTGAAATCAGTGCGTTAACGAAATTATTTTCTGCCACTCTTTTTAGCACCCCCTTGCGGAGTAGAAAAGCGCAGAAAATAATTCCTAACTTCCTAAAGTTTCTTTACCAGCTTGTCCGCTGGTCCCAGCGCTTTGACTTTGGCCGTGACACCCTTGATCACCTGGGCAAAACGGTCACCTTCGGAGGCCGACACCCAGGTAAATATGGTCCGGTCCCCTTCCACGCCGATGTAATTCAGGAAACTTTTTAACGTTGCAAACTTGCGTCGCGCCACCAGATTTCCCGATATGTAATGGCATTCACCCGGATGACAACCGGAAACCAGAACGCCGTCGGCCCCTTCCTGAAGAGCCTTGACGATATAAAAAGGATTGATTCTTCCCGTGCAGGGAACACGGATGATGCGCACATTCGGCGGATACTGAATTCTGCTGATACCGGCCAAATCGGCGCCCGCGTAAGTACACCAGTTGCAGACGATGGCGGCGATTTTCGGTTCCCATTCTTTGTTTGTTAAATTTTCAGTCATATATTCTCCTTCCATTGGATAAGAAGCATCCTGATGCGGCGTCTATATATGACCAAAATGAATAAGTCAAATCACTAAAAGGAATAACTAAGACGAGGTTATACCGAAGGGTTATAACAATATTTGCGCCGCAATGAGCTTAGGCAAACAATGCGTTCCCTCTCATTACAGCGCAATTGAAATAAATTTAATTGAAATGCTATTCTTTTACCAACAGGACATTGACTGCCTTGACGACGATTTTTACTTTATCACCTTTTTTGATACCCAGTTCTTTCAGGGAATTCGTTGTCATAACGGATTCCATAAAATCACCGCCTCCGGTTTTTACTCTCACCTCGCACATCACCGCGCCTTTCTTAATGTTTTCAACTTTCCCGACAATTTGATTTCTTGCACCGTACTTCATGGCTTCCTCCTGTCATTTGATGATATTGTTTGTTGAATCGAGCAAAAAACAATACGTCGAGCAATTCTCATGTTTTGTATTTTAGCATCATCGCGCAAATTAAAATATTGAATTATTGTAATATTGACTATAACTCATGATAACGTTCAATACTGCTCCCACTTCACTCTCTGCATCTTTATCGTTCGGATTCAATGAATCGCAGACCCACTCAAAGTGCGACAGACTATCATCAGGATCGGAGCGTCGCAGTCAGCCGCAACGGATGCCGTAAAAGATTGAGGGCATCGTGAATGTTTTGCACAACAGCGTCTGCGGCAAGAAGCGCTTCCCCGGCACATCCCTCTGTTTGAATTACTGCGATTCCCAGAACCGCTTTTTTGAGCATCAGGGTGTCATTCCTGCCATTTCCTACGCAAACGGTTTTCTGCTCGTCCAGTTGACGGACATAATCTTCCTTCGCCTGTGCCTGATTTTCCTTGGCAATGACGACAGTTTTACAGGGGATGCCTTTCAGTTCTTCTTTCACGCCTCCAAACGTATCGGCTGTCAGAATATGAATTTCCAAGTGACGTGAGAGTTCGATCAGCAACTCCTTAATTCCGGGGATGAGATGTCCATCGCAGGCAATCGTTCCATTGTAATCAAGAACAAGGAAGGATAAGGAAAGCGTCTTGTAGCCTGGAACATTCAATTGCAACATTCTAAATCGTCTCCTCGATTGATTTAATCCTAGCATTAACATCCCATGAAATCATTATAATTTTGGCTTAACTGCATTATAACCAAACAGAATAATGACCTTACACATATTCCTTTTATGAATTTGCTTTTCAGGGAACCACTTGTTAGAACTCGGGCAAATTTATAAAGGGGGTTATACAATGAAAAATGTTTTCTCCTCCCGTACGGGAATTATTGTTGTCGGCGCTATCATCGGCATCGGCGCGGCCCTGCTTCAGTATTTCGGCAATCCACCGAACATGGGCATTTGCGTGGCCTGCTTCGAACGGGATATCGCCGGAGCGCTGGGTTTGCACCGGGCGGATGTTGTCCAGTATCTGCGTCCGGAAATTATGGGCTTTGTCTTAGGCGCGTTTATCATGTCTGCTTTTGCCGGTGAATACAAACCGCGCGGTGGTTCTTCTCCGTTAATCCGCTTTTTTCTGGGAATGTTCGCCATGATCGGCGCACTGGTGTTTTTGGGTTGTCCCTGGCGCGCGCTGCTTCGTTT
>JASEHT010000268.1 GCA_030018675.1 Smithella sp. | reverse complement strand
AAGGGAAAAAAATTTGCACCATATAAGGGGAGGGCTTTAGCAAAACGAATCGTTTCCAGAATATCCTCTTCCTTTTCCAGAGGATAACCGAGAATAAAATTGCCGATAATTTTGATATTTGTTTCCTGACGAATAAATTCGATCTTTTCCTTAATTAGATCAGTCGTCAAGTTTTTTTTCATGTGATCAAGAATGCGCTGAGATCCTGATTCGATCCCCACGGTCAACAGGTAGCAGCCTGATTTTTCCATTAAATCTAAAATATCTTTATCGACCATATCCAGGCGAATGCCGAAACACGACCATTGAATATCGAGCTTTTGTTGGATGATCTGTTCGCACAAATCAATAACCAGATTCTTGAACACCAGAAAATTATCATCGATAAAACATATCTCGTTTATTCCTAAATTTGATTTCAGATACTTTATCTCATTGATGATGTAAGAAGCGCTGTGGGCTCTTATCTTGTTGCCGGTTATTGAGCGCACGGCACAGAAGGTGCATTGATAAGGACAACCTCGTGTTACAATAAGCGGAGCGACAATTCTCGATTTCGTCAGATAGGATGTCTGAAAAGGGTAGTCGCACGGATTGATTAATCTCCAATCCGGAGATCCCAATGCATCCAAGTCTTCCGGGAAAACCGGCGCATTGCATTGAATGTTCCCGTTTGTTCGCCAGATAAGTCCCGGTATATTATCGAGTTGGATGTCATCGGGGTTGGATAGATATTTTATTAAATCAACCAGACCTTTTTCTGCTTCGCCTCTGATCGCAAAATCGGCTTCTTCAAAATGTTGCAATGTTTGTTCGGGAAAATAGGAAGGGTGGGCTCCTCCCAGAATAAGTTTAACATCCGGACGTTTTCTCCTGACGATAGATAAAGACTTTTTAACGGACAATAGATCGGTGGAAAAAACCTTAAAGCCGAAAACATCAAAATCATGATTGGCAATGTAATTCTCAAATTCTTTAAACGTGAACCGGAGATTGACACAATCTAATATTTCAACCTGATAATTTTCTCTTTTTAAGGCTGTTGCCAAATAAGCTAATCCCAAATCCGGAGAGGATAGAGAAATATTGCGAGTGATAGGATTGATCAATAAAACTTTCATGGGGTAATATTACGGTCTGACATTCTGATAAAATATTAATTTTGCAGCAATATCTCTAGGATTTTATATTTTATCTGTCAAGGGAATATTGACGGATGTCGATGGATGTTTTGTGTTTTATGGATCGTTATTGAAATGGATAAAACGTGTGGGTGGCTGAATAACATCCCCCCAGTGGCGGTTCCTGAATTCCTGAAATCGACCCGTTATAAAAAGTCCTGAAGCGATGGCAATTTGTATCGGATTGGCTTTGCCAAAAGCTTTCTCTATCTTGCGACGAACACCCTTTACCAACTCACGCATTTGCGTAGAGGGCACGAGGTGGTCCAATGCTACTAACAGAATCTTGTGTTTCCACATCTGGCGCGCGAAGAAGTCCGCTCGGGCTCTCAAATGTGCTTTATTCGATTTGCGCAGATATTCCCAGCCCTCGTACTCCGCTTCGATAATACGAACCCAGGAGGGGCCCAACTCGTGAAAATCACGTTGGTAAGCTTCTTCCTGAATATCTTTTGCCTCCTGAACCGTGAAATGAGGATGATAAAACCACGGTTCGTTAAAAGCATGCATTTCTTCCCATGGGATTCCCGGTATAAGGCGGCCTTCATCCCGCATCCTGTTCCAGAGCGGGGTTTCGGGAAGAGGAGCATAATGCGAAAACTGACTGAATTCAGGACGACAGGCAAGATGCTGGTCGATGTCGTCGCGAACATTTTCTTTTGTGTGGTTGTCCAGCAGCAGGATGGAACTTAAAATCGTCTTGATGCCGTAGCGTTGGAGTTCAGCAACGAGCGATTTCATGTCAATTCCCCGGTTTTTGGGATAACTTGAAAATTGACTTTCCCGTCCTATCCAGACCATACCGACCCCCATTTCAGCAAGTTTTTCCGGTCCGAACTCCATGACCCGGTCAGCCGATCCGAAGATGAGCGTGCTGAAAATCTCGCCGCTGTCCACCACGCAACGTCTCAATTCTTCCGCCCGGTCCAGATCGATAAGAAAGTTATCATCGCCGACCAGCGAAATCATGTTCGTTCCGAATCTCTTCGACACGCGGATCATTTCTTCAAAAAGTGTCCGGCCACTCTTGTAAAACTTGATGTGTCTGCGGCCGAAGAAGTGACTGGGACTGCAGAAATCGCAACCGTAGGAGCATCCCAGGCCGACGATGATTTGCGGTGCCTTGGGCAGTCCGAACAGCGGCACGCCGAGTAATTCAACGAAATCAGTGCTGATATCAGGATTTTTAAATTTGAATTCGGGCGTCATGCCGAGCAATTCGCGCATGAAACTGATACCGTCGCCGATACACACATAATCCACGTCGAGAATTTTCTGGAGATCAGGTATGCCGGCGCAGAATCCGCCGATGATGATCTTTGTGCGGGGCGATTTCTTTCGCGTCTGTTCGGTCATCCATTTGACCTTTTGAAAATTCTGAACGATGGAACTGATGCCGACATAATCATATCCTTTTTCGATTTCCCGGATAAACCTTTTCTGCGTCGGAAAATCGAGAACGGTGCATGGAGTATCGAGATTATTGGCGATAGCGTAAATGCCGTGAGAATCATAGTGATGACGGATTGAATAAATGCCCTGAGCCTTGGTGAGTTGGTTGTGAAAGAGCTCAATAATGGATTCCTTGCGCGAATAAATATCATTAATCGCGAAAGGTTTGAAAACAGACGATAACAAAACGCTGGGCGGCATTTAATATAATCCTCATTCTTTGTTTATGTTTTGAATATGCGTTTTCTTGAGAATTTCGATTTTAAAATCCAAGTAATCTGTTTCATATAAAATGACGTTAAATATTGTAACCGAATATTATGATGTTTATAAGCCAGGTAAAAGATAGAGTACATAAAAATGGGAAATTTAACAAAATAAGGCATTTTAAGTGCAACGCTGTACGTCAG
>JASEHT010000267.1 GCA_030018675.1 Smithella sp. | reverse complement strand
TGCATAAACGTATCCATGCCAATAATCTTTCTTCCAACGTTAAACAGCATAGACTGGAATTGATCGATGTATTGGTGAACTCAATCAGACGCAAAAGATCATCACCTGCTGATTATAAATCCGTATCGGAAGGTCATCTTTAAGGGTCATGACCGGTTCCGGCAACAGATAATTTATCATTGACATAGCCAAATGTTGTTTCTATACTCCCCCTGAAAATAATAATGGTCGAAAGATATCTCTATGGAAAAATATTACGAAATCAATGCTCCCGCGGTTATCAGCGAGCCCATGGAAGATGAAGTTGTGGTCATCAATCTGGACAACGGATGTTATTACAACCTCAATAAGACGGCGGCTCAGGTATGGAATTTTCTTGATCAGGGATATTCTCTGAACTCAATAGCCTCTTCTGCTGAAAAGTTTTATCCGGGAGAGACCGAAAGCATTCGGTCGGACTTTAAAGAATTTGTCAAACGCCTGATCGACGAACAGCTTGTCCGCGAAATAGAAGGACGTAACGGTAGCGAAATGAATGCGGAAGGATTCGATGGTCAGACCTATGAAAAGCCTGATTTTGAGAAATTTTCCGACATGCAGGAAATGCTGCTGTTGGATCCGATTCACGAAGTGTCGGACGAGGGCTGGCCGCATCAGAAAAAGCAATGATTGATGAAAAAATTTGAAACCATTCTGCCGGACATCTTAGCTTACTTCAACCAATCGCGAATCAAAGCCGACGGAGCCAGAAAAAGATTTATTTTTATCGGCGGCACGGTTCTTCTGACCTACTCGTCGGATATTCTCGAGCACAGCCTCTTTAAAGCATTTGAACATTTGGAGATTGTCGGAACAGATGCGGACGCGGTGTTCACTATTTTTGTCTGCGACTCCGATATTTTAAATTATGATTTGCCCGGATATAACTGGCTGAATGAAATATCAGAAAATAAAGAAGAAATCGTAACATATAATTCCGGAGATATTCACGCGCTTTATAATCCGAAGAGCGGTATTTTCAGCATGTTCGATAACGGGAGGAACCGGGGATTTTATTATCTACCAAAGGCCGGGGATATTCCTTTTTATGAAAAAGCGGCGCCGATGCGCATGCTCCTGCACTGGTGGTGCGAAAAATCCGGTCTGGTTCTGGTTCACGCGGCGGCGATTGGCGGAGAAACTTCAGCGGTCCTGCTGGCGGGACGGGGCGGGACGGGGAAATCAACGACGGCCATGCTGGCAGCGCGTCATGGTTTTAAATTTCTCGGTGATGATTACGTTATTCTGGAGAACAACTCCGGGCCGGTAGTGCATAGCGCGTATAACAGCGTCAAGTTCCGCTGGGAGATGCTTGAACGCGTGCCCGCGGCAGGCGAGTTCTCCCTGAATAATCATAATGATGAAAAGGGATATTATTTTCTGCGTGACCATCAGCCGGATTCCTTGGTGACAAGTCTGCCGCTCAAGGCCGTGCTATTGCCGGTGATTGCGGGAAATCAGAAAACGTCTTTTGATCGTCTGTCGCAAAGCAGAGGGCTGATGGGACTCTCGGCCAGTTCCATTTTTCAGATGCCGGGCAGCGGCAGACAAACGTTGAAAACGCTCGCAGGTATATTGAAAGACACGCCTGTTTATCAAATGTCGCTGGGTAAAGAAAACGCGGAGATTATGAACGCGTTAAAACGTTTTATGGCTGCGGGGTAAAGCGAAGGAGGCGCATGGAAAATCCGAAGGTAAGCGTGATCATCCCGGTGTATAACGGGGAGAAACATCTGGACGATTCTATCAGCAGCGTCTTGAATCAGAATTACGACAACTGCGAATGTATCGTTGTTGATGACGGTTCAACGGACGGAAGCGCTTCGGTTATCCAAAAGTATGAGCAGGTTATTTATCTTCGTCAGGAGAATGCCGGGGTGGCGGCGGCCAGGAATCTGGGCATTGAAAAATCATCCGGTGAGTATCTGGCATTTCTCGACGCGGATGACATCTGGGATCCCGGAAAACTGGCGCTTCAGATAAGATACATGGAAACGAACAGGGATATCGGATATTCTTTTACAAAACACAGTCTGTTCCTGGATGAAGGCATGAAAGAATATCCGTTGTGGGTTCGAACGCATCGGCAGGAACAGGAAATGACCGCCTATATTCCCAGCGCTTTAGTCGCCCGCCGATTTGTTTTTGAGGCAGTGGGCAATTTCGATGTCAATTATCAGGTCGGCGAAGACAGCGACTGGTTTATGCGAGCAAGAGACGCGGGATTCAAAATGGGCGTTGTGGAAGAAAATCTTCTCCGCAAGCGTGTGCACGCGCGCTGTCTTTCCGGCAACGCAGAACTCAGCAAGGCGAATCTTTTGAAAATTGTCAGGGCGTCACTCAAGCGGACGAAGTCAGCCGATAAGATCAGTGCCATCATTCCCGTTTACAATGGAGAAAAGTATCTTGACGAAGCTTTGCAGAGCGTCCTGAATCAGTCGTTAAAACCTTTTGAAATCCTGGTTGTCGATGATTGTTCCACGGACAGAACGGCGGAAATAGCGCGATGTTATGGCGACAGCATCCGCTATATCAGAAGAGAGCACAATGGCGGAGCAGCCGCCGCCCGCAATGATGGCGTGAAAAACGCCACCGGCGATTACATCGCCTTTCTGGATGCCGATGATTACTGGGACAAAAATAAACTTGAACTCCAATTGCGAGAAATGAAGAAACAAAATGCGCCGGACATGATCTTTGGGATGATCGCTCATTATTTCAGTCCGGAAACGGATGACAGCTTCCGCGAGAAGTATCATTGCCCGGAAGAGCCCGTCAAGGGTTTGCATCCCGGCACGATGCTGATCGGGAGAGAAAAATTTTTAAGCGTCGGATATTTTGATCCCGGGTACAGGACAGGGGAGTTTATCGAGTGGTATCAGCGCGCGCTGGAAGCGGGCATGAAAACTGTTGTCCTGCCGGATGTTTTGATGCACCGCCGGATTCATCCCCTTAATCATGGGATTGTGGAAAAAAATAAAAATGATGATTACGCGCGTATCGCCAAAGAAGCGATTCTACGCAGAAGAAA
>JASEHT010000266.1 GCA_030018675.1 Smithella sp. | reverse complement strand
CGGTGCTTTTATACAAGACAAATCACAAAAAGTAAACAACAATTTGATAAAACTGTAATAAGCGTCATTATTTTCATCGGATTTCAATCCGGTTGCCGATTATGATGAAATACGACTAAAAATTTTATAAGCGTTGATGGTTCGTTTTGATTACCAATTCAATCTGCTTGAAGGCAGTTTTTCAATTATCTTGAAGGTAGACTGTTCAGCGTAATCCAATAGTTCGCCCATAACGAAAGCCGCAACCCGATCATCCCGTAAATCGACCGCGTTGCAATATCGTTCATAATAAGGGCGGATTCCGACAACGTTTTCCGGAAAAGAATAAAAAACTCTGAGATAAAACTGATACACAGGTTTGAATGAATTGAATAAAAGACGCAATATATTATTTTCTGCAAGTTCGATCAGCATGGAGTGTATTTTATAATCCAGATCAACAAGTTTCTCCGGATCATCTTTCAAATCAATCATGCTGTTGACCATTTCCCTTAATTCTTTCCTGTTTGTTTCATTCATTCTGCCTACAGCGCGACCGGCGGAGTAGGTTTCGAACACACGCCTGATCTCCATAAGTTCAATAAGGATAGATTTGTCCACTTCATAATCACTGGAGACGATGTCTACCAGAAGTTCAAGAGAAGCTTCCTTTTTGAAATCGGCAATGAACGTGCCGCTTTGAGGCATGGTTTGCAGAAAACCCAGATAAACCAGTCTGGAAATTGCGTTGCGGACGGTTATTCTGCTAACTTTGTAATTTTCAGCCAGTTCCCTTTCCGCCGGCAGGCGATCTCCTATATGTAAAACCCCTGAAAGAATTTTCTGCTTTATGTCGCGAACTATTTTATCCGAGAGTATTGTTTGATTTGTCATGTCAATTCATAACATATCTTGTGTGAAGATATAAATGAAAATATAAAAACGTTTCATATGAACTAATATAATTCAAAAAATTTTCAACACAAAATTACCATCATAATTATAGAGATTTTTTTATAATATTCATAATTTACCCTTAAACATTGGTAATACCAATCGCAGATAAATAGGTTATTTATCAAACAAATAGTTGACATTCAAGTATAATATGTGTAATTGGTAATACCAATTGATTGGGATATTGTTCGGGACAGTCAGCGCAGGCGTTCTTAAAGGGAATGATAAAATAATGGATGTATGACGATCTACTTTTAATGAAGGAGGGAATTGATGCAATCATTATCGAGCAGCGCAGCTGGCCGAGATCGTATAACCCGCCTGAAACAGCAGGTACAGGAATACAAGAGGGGCATTTGCGCGGAAAGGGCGCTTCTCTGGACGGATTATTTTAAAAAGAGAAAAAATCGAAAGAAACCGATTATAATTCAAATGGCCGAGGCCTTACGCCATGTCCTTTTGAATAAGAGCGTTATTATATATCCGGATGAATTGATTGTTGGAAATTATACATCGAAGCGGGTGGGGGGCATTATCTATCCCGAGTTGCACGGCGTGCCTGTCTTGCTGGAAATATTCGCCTATGCTCGGCGCGCTGTCAATCCGCTGAAAATCTCCCTGAAAGACCAGTTGAAACTCGCCAGCATACTCCCATTCTGGCTCAATAAATTTATAGTAACAAAGGCATTCCCCAATATTTTAGATCGCGTACGGTTTTCATGGGAACAACTGCGCGCAAAGGATTACTACATTTACGAGGTGAGCGGTATTTCACATCTAGCACCTGACCATGCCAAACTCATCGCTCTCGGTACAGACGCGATTCAGAAGGAAATTGAGGAATTCAAGAAAAAGAACACCGATGCCGCAAAGGACGCCTTTTACGAAGCCGTGGCCATCAGCGCAGAGACGCTCGCTCTTTTCGGCGAACGCTATGCCGCCTGCGCGAAGGAGCTTGCCAACAGCGAAAAAAACGAGGCACGCCGCGCCGAACTGCTTGCCGTTGCTGAGGCATGCAGCAATGTCCCCAGACACAGCGCGCGAAACTTCCGTGAGGCGCTTCAGTCGCTCTTTTTTCTGCATATCGCTATCTTCCAGGAATACATAGGCGAAACAATATGCCCGGGCCGCGTTGACCAGATTCTATATCCCTATTACCGGCGGGATCTTGAGGCGGGCGTCATCACCCCTGAAGAGGCGCGTGAACTCCTCGCGGCATTCTGCATAAAGTTGTGCGAAACCATACCCGTGCTTTCCCAAAGCATAACGAACATGGCGGGCGGCATGACAAGCTGGCAGGTGGTGACGATGGGCGGAACGGACAGAAACGGCAGGGACGCCACCAATGAATTGAGCTACATGCTTCTCGACATTGCCAATGAACTCCGCATGAGGCAGCCCAATTTTCATGCGAGGATACACGCGGGATCTCCTGCGGATTTCGTAACATCCATACATGCGGCTCTCGCGGACGGCAGCAATTCGCCATCACTTTTTAATGACGAGATCATAGTTCCTACAATGATAAGTGCCGGCTACGATCCGGATGACGCGCGCGATTACGTGGCAATCGGTTGCGTTGAACCGACCGCGCCGGGCAAAACAATAGGATCAACGGATGCTGCCATTTTAAGCGTGCCTCTCGCCATGGAATATGCTCTTAACCGGGGCAGGCGCTTTGGTTCCATGCTTCGTACCGGGGCGAAAACCGCGCCAATAGAAGAAATGCAAACCATGGATGATGTCGCCGCTGCTTTTACAAAACAGCTTGAATATCTGGTCGGCCGGATGGTAAGCGATCTCAATGCCGTCGGCCGTGCCCACGCCCTATATCACCCCACCCCTCTCACCAGTCTTTTTATAGACGGATGCCTTGCTTCCGGCATCTGTTCAACCAGCGGTGGGGCGAAATATAATTCCCCGGGCGTACAGGGCGTCGGGATGTCTACGGCCGGTGACTCGCTGTGCGCTATCGAACGCCTGGTGTTTCAGGAGAAAAAAATATCTCTCATCCGCCTGCGAGACGTGCTCTCCGCGCGCGATGCTGATCCCTACTGGTTCGCATTGATGCGAAAGGCTCCGAAGTTCGGCAACAACGACGAGTCCGCCGATTATTGGACCCGCTTTGTTGTGAATG
>JASEHT010000265.1 GCA_030018675.1 Smithella sp. | reverse complement strand
GCTTCCACATCCGGCTGATCAAAAGGATTGACACCCATAATATGAGCGGCCGCAGCGGTGGCCATCTCCCAGACAAACATCTGTCCGCCCAGATCGTAATCATCATGAATTCGAATTGTAATTACAGGATGACCTGCTTGGGTTAGAGCTTCCGCATCAGAAAATTTTTCAAAATCTTGATTCTGAAAAACAACAAAGACGCGATCTTTGCTGTAAGCATTTATAGAGCGAAACGGCTCATCCAAGACAGGCAGGATTCCCTTGCCTTCCTTGCCGGTGCTTTCCGCAATCAGTTGCTCCAGCCAATCCCCGAATGATTTCCAATGCGGCGGAAGAATCAACGTAAGCTTGTCCCGACCTTTTTGAGCCAGAATGCCCAGCGCAGCACCCAGAGACGCCCCTGCCGTATTCAGGTCTTCCATCTGAGAGACAACTCTTTGAAGCATTTCTTCAATGTCAATACCGATCAACGCAGCGGGCACGATTCCTGTCAGCGACAGCGCCGAATAGCGACCGCCGATATCGGGATTATTCAAAAATATGTGACGAGCGGAAATATTTTCGGCGGTTTTAACGAGCGGACTTCCTTCATCGGTGATAAAAATAAATCGGCCGCCCGCTTCTTCAGCAAATATTTTATGCATTCGATTATAAAAATATTTAAATAACGAAGTTATTTCCAGAGTTGAACCTGACTTGGAAGAAACGATAAAAATACTTTTCTCCGGATTTATTTTTTGCGTGATTCCGGAAATAATAACGGGATCGGTTGTGTCAATGATATGCAACCGGGGGTGGCCGGGTTGAGATCCGAAGATTTTACTGAATACTTCAGCGGTAAGCGACGATCCGCCGATGGCCAGCAAAACAACATCGTCGGTATTTCCGATGAAGGGCTCAATCGTGGCACGGATGTAATCCGCTTTGTTCAATGTTTCAGCGGGAGCGTCCAGCCAGCCAAGCCGGTTGACGATTTCATCAGGCTTTTGCTTCCAGAGGGTATAATCTTTAGACCGGATGCGCTCAATGAAATGATCTTCACGCATTTTATCCAGAGCGCTGTTGACAGCGCTTTGATATTTCCCGAGCGAATAATCAATGCGTGGCTCAGTCATTTAGTGAACCTCCAATTACGAAAGCGAAGCGTAGCGGAATTGGTAAGGTGAACTATCCCGCAAAGCGGAGGGTATGAATCATTAGAGATCTATACAGTTCATACCCATGATTTCCCCCGTTAGGAGCGATGAATCAAGTCTTTTGCCGCTTCCATAATTTTTTCGACGGTGAAGCCGAACTTTTCATAAAGCACGGGACCGGGCGCGGACGCGCCGAATGTTTCCATGCCGATGATTTTCCCCGCAAGGCCGACGTAATGTTCCCATCCCAGCTTGATGCCCGCTTCAACGGCAATACGCGCGGTTATCGCAGACGGCAGAACGCTTTCGCGATATTCGCGCGGTTGGCGGTCGAATATTTCCCAAGAGGGCAGGGAGACAACTCTTACTTTTGTGCCATTTTCCGTCAGTTTTCGGGCGGCTGTCAGCGTCAGGGAAACTTCCGAACCGGTGGCGATTAAAATCAATTCCGGATCAGACGCCGATTCCCAAAGAACGTAACCGCCTTTTTTTGTGCCCGAAGCGGCAGCGTATACACTTCTGTCCAGCACCGGAAGATTCTGGCGGCTGAAAATTAGCGTGGTCGGACCGCTTGTGTTGGAAATCGCGATTTTCCAGGCCTCCAGCGTTTCATTGGCGTCGGCCGGTCGGATAACCGTCATGTTCGGCACCTGGCGCAGATTCATAATATGTTCAACAGGCTGATGCGTCGGGCCGTCTTCTCCTACACCGATGCTGTCGTGTGTGAAAACAAACACAGCTCGCAGACCCATCAAAGCAGCCAGCCGCATCGGCGGGCGCATATAATCGGCAAACGTCAGAAAGGTTGCCGTGTAGGGAATAAATCCGCCGTGCAGAGTCATGCCCACGGCAATGGAGCCCATGGCGTGTTCGCGGATTCCGAAGTGGATATTGCGGCCTGTGTAATCCCAGGCTCCGCCCACCATGCCATGCATTCCTTCTTTTGATAATTGAGGGCTCTGGAAGTCGCCCAGGCCTTGAAGCCATGTGAATGTGGAGGGATTCAGATCAGCCGAACCGCCCATCAGTTCTGGAACTTTGGCGGCGATGGACTGCATGACAATTTCTCCCGCTTTGCGCGTGGCGACATCTTTTGAGCTGTTCGGGAATTCATTGAACGCCGATTCCCAATCATCAGGCAAATCGCCTTTGATCAATCGTTCAAATTCCGCAGCCGAAACTGAATTTTTTTGCCGGTAGTTATTAAAAGATTCCAGCCATTGTTTTTCTGATTTCTTGCCGCGCGAGAGAGCTTTGCGGAAATATTTTTGAACATCCTCGGGAACGCGAAAGGGTTCTTCGACCGGCCAGGCGCAATTATCTTTCGCGCCTCGCAGATCTTTTTCTCCCAGAGGCGAGCCGTGTGCGTCACAGGATCCCTGTTTGCCGGGCGCGCCATAACCGATTGTCGATTGCACGCAAATTAACGATGGCCGTTCGGTATCTTTTTTTGCTTTTTTGATGGCGCGGTCGATGGCGGCAACATCATTGCCGTCGGCGACTTTCTGCACCTGCCAGCCGTAAGCCTTGAAACGCTGTTCGATGTTTTCCGTGGAGGAAAGCGCCGCCGAACCGGCCAGCGTCACTTCGTTATCGTCATAAAGAACAATCAGTTTTCCCAGACGCAAATGACCGGCCAGGGCACAGGCCTCGGCGACCACGCCTTCCATCATGTCGCCGTCTCCGGCCATGACATAGGTGTAATGATCAACCAGTTTGTCCCCTTCACGATTAAAACGCGCTGCCAGATGCGCTTCGGCAATCGCCATACCCACGGCGTTGGCCAGTCCCTGTCCCAGGGGGCCGGTGGTAACTTCCACGCCGGGAACATGTTTATATTCCGGATGCCCCGGAGTGCGGCTTCCCCACTGACGGAAATTCTTGATATCGTCAAGCGTCAGATCATAGCCGGTAAGGTGTAAAAGTGCGTATAAAAGCATGGAAG
>JASEHT010000264.1 GCA_030018675.1 Smithella sp. | reverse complement strand
CCGCAGTTTATTGTCGCACATCATACAATTTCTTGATTAGATTGCAAGAATAAATCGGTTGACGACAATGGAAAGACAGTTGCCGGTCAACGGTTCTCAGGCGGGGGTGACCCGCCTCCCACCCAATTCTTTTTTGCTGATGGACTTATTTCACAACCGTTGCGATGCGAGCGCGGACAGGGATGTTATCGCTATGCAGTCCGGGGGTTTGTCCGTGCAGGTCGAATTTCAGTTGAACCTGCGGCCGAAAAATCAGGCAATGGGTGGAACCGCCAAAATGGAACATACCCAGCTGATCGCCTTTTTTCACATGCTGCCCGACACGGACGGTGATTTCGTTTGTGGACACTTCCGCCATGCCGACAAACATGACGGCCATCAAGCCGATGTCCGGATTGTCAGCTTCGATGAAGATCAAGGCGCGCGAGGCCACCTGCGTGATGTAGCCCTGGGATTCATTGGGACCTGCCGGGTCAAAGCCTTCCGACAGGGCTTCGGCGTAATACGATCCGTCAATCAGGCGGGTTTTGACAATTTTACCGCTCACCGGAGAGTGCCAGCGATGATAGCTAAGCGCGCTCAAAAAGGCCTGATAAATAGTACCGCCAGCGAATTTGCCTGCCAGCGGGTCCATCGCCATCATATGCGAAAGCGAATAAGGCTGGGCTTTAATCCAGAATCGGTCTGAAAGCTTCACGTTTGTGGCGATCCGGTAGGGCGCCGATTCGCAGGCATTGGCAATTACCGCATCGTCGTCCGGGCTTACCACCGGACGCCGCCCCTCTCTGAATGTACGCGTGAAAAAATCATCCCAGGAGGAAAATCCGTAATAGGGCACTTTGGGGTCGCAGACAAAGTCGCTCACAAAATCGGGCATTGCCTTTTTGGCGTCGCGCCCGAACCATCCTTTTTCGGGATCGTCGCTCAACACATAGCGGGAGGCGGGCGAACTCAGAAACAGGGCCCAGTGATTCAATATTTTTTTGAGCTGTCGGTTGACCTTGTCATTGAGAAATGCCGTGGTTCCGGCGGGCGTTCCCATGGGCCAGTTGAGAATGGCGTTGATTGGAAAGCCGACCAGGCCGGTTTGGTTGAATTCCGGCGCTATGGTTAAAATCCGGTTCATGACGGCCAGCATCTGGCGATAGTTTTGGATTTGGGGCGAGCCTGTCGGGTCCTTGCTGAAAAATTCATTTTGCGGCACTTGCTCAAACATCTGATGAAACAGCATGAATAGCTGCGGGTCTTCTTCGATAATATTTTTAAATTCCTCAATGACCGGCAAAAGAGGCTCTTTTGAAGATTTTGCCTCCCCGGTGAGTTTTGCCATCCATTGATCAAAAAAGACCTGGTCGGATGTCAGCCAGGGCCCCACAAGGTAGGGGGGCTCGGTTTTCGGCGTCTGGGCGCTTGCCTGTAAAGCAGGAAAAGCGCAGATCAAAGCGAGCGCCGTTGCGAGAACAAAAACGGAAATCCTTTTTTTCATAAAAATGATACCTCCCCCAAAGTAAGTTGTCTGATGTTTATAAATCCGCATACATTCATCATAATTTTCTTTTAAACATTGCGACAAGCGGACCATCTTCGCGCCAGACGTGACAGGTGTTGGTCAGAAAATGGAGTATGGCCTTTGCCCGATCAGAATCGAAAGGTGTCGGCTTCTGTGATTGGTGTGCTGCGTATCCCTGAATAACAGCCGGGGCCATCGTTGTCAGCAATTCCACGAGATGGGTGCAGCCCTTGGTGCCTCCGGCAATTTTTTTTATTTGTAACGTGAAACCTTTGGTAATCGTAAAACCCTTTATCTGAGCAAGGCAGTCGATCGTTTCCCGGCAAACTTCGCGGGGGATTGATTTCATTTCAACATCGACGTCCTCGATCAAGAGATTGGAACAGTTCACCAGCAGTCTGATCGCCATGTGATGAATGACTCCCTTGGGAAATTTTTCACCCGTTACCGAATAGGATTCTTGATAACGATCGTCCTTGAGAGAACCTTCTACAATAATTCTCTGTCCGTCATAAGGATACGTAGATATCTCAATATTCCGTGAATGTATTTTTTCTCTTTTTGCCTGCCATTGTGATTTCATTCTTTGTTTATTCTCCTTCTATTCATCCGGAAATATTTCATGCATAAGTGCCAATTTTTTTTCTTTTCCTCTTTGTATAAAAAATAGCAACGGTCGGACAGCGCCAAAATTAAAAAACTAGAAACTCTTCTTTGAATTACAGGAGCATAACACTGATTCATCTCAAAATGAATTAGATGTTATGGCCTTTTGATTCCACACAAGGACGTTCTTATGCCCCACCCCGTTAATAATATTTAGCTTGAAGCAATTTAATATTCGAAATGGCAGAATATTCTTGACACACAAGAGCGTGTTTCTTACAGTCCGCGAGTCAAAAAGGAGGTTCTTGTCAATTCAATCAATGCTGATCACCAAGTTGGTACGTACCACAACGCATGACACCCCGAACTTACCCCATCGTATGATGTTAGTATCCTTTATGTTTCATGACAGGCCAATAACAGGAATTGCGAACATGGACCGCAAGAATGATGAGCTTGCACAAAGCGCCCCTACCGGGGATGGCGGGCACAGTTCGCGCAAAATAAAATATCAGGAGATTTATGATGACAGATCAACGTAGAGTCACTGTCACGTCATGATTTCAACGCGGTTTCGGCCGGCTTCTTTACCTTTATACAGGGCCTCGTCGGCTCTGCGTATGACTTCGTCTATCTTGTCACCGGGCAGAAGCTGGGTTATTCCGATCGTAGCGGTAATCTTGATAGATGCTGAACCCACATCAATGTCGGTTGCCCCGAACGCTTTCAAAAGTCTGTTGCAGGTCATATTGGCCTGATCAATTGCAATTTCGGGCAGCATGATGATAAACTCCTCTCCTCCCCAACGTCCTACAACGTCCATCGTTCGGAGGTTTTCCCGGAACAAACGTGCTGTTCGTCGCAATACTTCATCACCTGCGGCATGGCCGTATGTATCATTGACCTGCTTGAAGTGATCGAGATCGATAATGCCGACGGACAAGGGCGTATTCATGCGATTTGCC
>JASEHT010000263.1 GCA_030018675.1 Smithella sp. | reverse complement strand
TTTTTTCTCTGGATTCCCGCTGTTGTTTATCCACCGCAGGCGAGCGGGAATGACGATAAGCGGACATTTATTATCAGCATTTAATAATCCATTATCTGATCCACAATAACACCATATTCTGTATGGCACAATAAAATGACTTTTAAAATAATCGACATAAGAGACCGAGCGCAGGCCACTGCGCTTCCAGATAATAAATTGTCGTACTTATGCCGAGCCGACATAATATTGATATTTTCAACAAAAAGTAGACTTCTGAATTTTATGCTATCGGCTTATGTAATTGATAGTTAATTGGATTTCATTTTATTGTACTGTTTGCCAAATTGTAGTATCATCGCTTTTATATGCGAGTTTTGATGAAAAAAGTCGAGTCGATATAATATATAATGTTTCCGAGCGCGCTGATTCGCGATCGGGAACAATCCACTCGAGCAGACAGCCCAAAAGGCCGCAGCTCAGATGGGCCGTTGGCTGAGAGGGAAAAAGATGAAACAGTATATCGGTTTGCTGATTTCCCTTGGGCTTCTGGTCAGTTGCAAATCCCCCGTGAACAAAAGGCGATCGGAGAAAACAAGATGAACGTGCTTCAGATTCGTTGGCAACGTCTCGTGGACGAACGGGGCCAAACATGTGATCGCTGTTGCGCAACCGAAACAGCGATAGAGGATGGGCTCCAAAAGCTAAGGCGTTCCCTGAAGGAACTGGACATAGACGTCGTTCTCGAAAAAACAGCTCTCAGTCCTTCTACGTTTTCCAAAGATCCGCTCCAGTCAAATCGTATCTGGATTGCCGGAAAGCCGATCGAGCAGTGGCTCTCGGCCACCACTGGCCAGAGCCGATGTTGCTCCACGTGCGGGGATGCGGAATGCAGAACTGTCACGGTTGATGGCACTACCTATGAAGCTATTCCTGCTGAACTGATCGTCAAGGCAGGACTCCTTGCGGGTGCCCAGTTGCTTCACGGCGAGCCCCGTGGCGTATGCTGTCCAACTGCAAAATCGCCGCAAGAGAGCCCGGAGTGTTGTCCATCATCTTCGCCGAGCCGGAACAAGTGAAAGGATCATCTAATCGGGTGGCCAGGGTTCGGGATAGACGCGAGTAGCCTTTGCGAAATGCAGCGAATCAAACCCGGCCTCTTGCTAGTAACCATACCAATTACGGCATGTTCTTTCTTTAAACCGTCTTTAAATTCTCCCTACCCTACCGTTTCATCTTGAAATATCGAACAATTCCTAATATAAATTCCAAAATACATCCATGCTGAGCCGATAAATTTCCAGGCAATAGCTCAGCGTTTCAGTCGAACCAGACTTTTTACGGTCGGCCTCGCACCGTAAAAACTTTTACTCGTCAGGAGTAATACATGACAATCAATTTAGCCTTAAAAGCAAGTGGCATCTGGTTAATTATGGTTGTCATGGCAATAGTTAATGGTGTATTTCGTGAAAAGGTACTGTTGCTTAACTTTGGTCAAAATATAGCATTACCACTTAGCGGGGCCATGCTATCGTTTTTTATTTTTCTCATAGCATATCTTGCGGCCCCATATTTTGGCAAAAATAACAAAGTTACCTTCATTTTCATCGGTCTCCAATGGGTATTTATGACCCTATTGTTTGAGTTTCTATTTGGTTATTACGTTTCCGGAAAATCATGGCAAGAGATTTTTCAGGTTTTTAATATCTTTAAAGGCAACCTGTTTATTTTTGCTCTTGTAATATCCTTGTGTTCGCCTTTCTTCGCAGCAAAACTAAGGGGGTTCCTGTTACAGTAATTTTCTTGGGAAACCCGGCAGTACCTGTTTTTGCGTTTGATACCAAAGAGAGAATCCATGTTTTTACTCCTGACTTAATCCCTATCTGGAAAAAAAGGAATCAACCCCTGGATCGAATACTGAACATCTTCAATCGCCTGTTTGTCCTATGGATTGTCCTGGCCGGAATGGCCGCCTTCTATTTTCCGGCCATCTTCATCCCATTGAAAAAACACATGGAGTTATTCTTTGCCATAACCATGTTCGGCATCGGAATGGTCTTAAGACCCGTGGACTTCCTAAATATCTTTAAAAACATCAAGGTAGTGGTGATCGGCACGGCTGCCCAATTTACGATCATGCCGCTGTCGGCCTTTTTCGTGGCCAGGCTTTTTTCATTTTCCAAAGAGTTTTCCCTGGGCCTGATTTTGACCGGATCAGCGCCAGGGGCCATGGCCAGTAACGTACTGAGCTATCTCGCCGGTGCCGATGTCGCCTATTCGGTATCGTTGACCACCGTATCCACCCTCCTGGCACCGGTCCTTACCCCACTTTTAACCCTGCTCTTAGCTCATACCATACTGGAAATTCCCTTTTGGGACATGTTGGTCAGCGTCTTTAACATGGTGGTTATTCCACTTTTTTTGGGCATAACCGTAAAAAGCATTTTCTATGACAAAGTGGAACCCCTCTCCAAAGTCTTCCCCGCGATTTCCACCACATTCATAGCCTTTATCTGCGCGCTGGTCATAGCCCTTAACAAGGAATATCTTATGAAAGTAAACGCCTGGATTTTTATGGCGGCGATTCTGTTGAATCTCTTGGGACTGTTCCTGGGCTACATGACGGGGAAAGCCTTCGGTTTTGATGCCTTAAAAAAACGGGCCCTATCTATTGAAGTCGGCATGCAAAATGCCGGTCTGGGCAGCGTGCTGGCCTTGAAACATTTTAATGAGAAAGTGGCCCTGCCCGCGGTCATCTTTGTTTTTATCTGCATATTCAGCGCCTCCTTTCTGGTACAAATCTGGTCCAGTACGAAAAAGCCAGGCTGAACATGCATAGCGAGCGCATTCTCCGCTGCTTGCAGCGGGATTAGCGAGCGAATACGATGCATTTTACCTTGCATACGGAGATTCCCCGTCCGCCCAAGGCGGACTGCGGGAATCTTCAATTAGCACGACCCCGCCTCTGACCATGAAAAATAGATTTTTGGATTTTATGCTATCGACCCTATCTCTCTAATATTTAAATAGATTTTATCTCGTTGCGTTATTCAGCAAATTCTTATACGATTACCTCTAACCGCAGGTCTCGATGAAAAAAGTCGAGTCGATATAATCTATAATGTTAGGCCAAAG
>JASEHT010000262.1 GCA_030018675.1 Smithella sp. | reverse complement strand
TGTTGTTGCCCCCGAAGGCAAATGAATTGGAGAGCACAGCGCGCAGATTGGCATTTCTCGAACCTGTGGTAACATAATCCAGGTCGCACTCGGGATCCTGCTCCCGATAATGAATGGTCGGCGGAATAAAGCCTTCCCTCAACGCCATCACGGAAACCATTCCTTCGAGCGCGCCCGCAGCACCCAAGGTGTGCGCGTGCATGGACTTGGTTGAGCTCACCGGAATGGCATAGGCGCGGCTGCCGAAAACCTCCTTGATGGCTTTTGTTTCCATCACATCGTTAACCGGTGTGGCCGTGCCGTGCGCGTTGATGTAATCAATGTCGTTTGTGGAAAGGCCGCTGTCTTTCAGCGCGGCCAGCATGGAACGGACAGCGCCGGATGCCTGTTCGTCGGGAGCCGTCATATGATAGGAGTCGCAGGTGATACCGTAACCGAGGATTTCGCCGTGGATTTTTGCGCCTCTGCGTATGGCGGATTCCAGATCTTCCAGGACCATGATGGCCGCCGCTTCCCCCAGGGAAAGGCCTTCACGGTTTTTATCGAAAGGACGGCAGAAATCGGCGGCAACCGATTTTAACGCGTTGAAGGCGGCAAAAGTGGTCCGGCACATGGGTTCCACGCCGCCGGCAAGAACAATCGAAGTATGGCCGTTTAAAATCAAATTCCGCGCATAACCCAGCGCGGTGCCGCCTCCGGAACAAGCGGTCATAAACGTCGCTTTGGGTCCCCTAAAATTGAAAGTTGACGCAATACGGTCGGCTGATGAGGCGCAAAACAGCGTGGAGAGTTTGGAGAATTTATGGCTTTTTCCTGTTGTTAATAATTCCCCGTAAAATTCCTCGGCTTCCAGAAGACCGCCGGCGCCGCCGCCGATGACGACGCCCATTTCTTCTTTTATCCCGCCGGATGGAGGATCAAGGCCGGCGTCTTTCAGGGCTTCCAGCGTTGCCGCCAGAGCAAGCCTATCGGCGCGCGACATTCTTTTCGTGGAAATTTCACGGGGCAGGTGATCACGGGCATCGAAATTTTTAATCTGTCCGCCTGTTTGGCTGCGGAACTCGGCGGTATCAAAAAGGTCAATTTCGCTGATTCCGCAGATGCCGTTTTTGAGCGCCTGCGCGAAATCCGGCACATTGCCGGCAATCGCGTTTAATGTACCCATTCCGGTTATGACAATACGTTGCTTCAATTATAATCCTTGTCCCTGTGATAATCTTTTCAAGAAAAACTTAATTTGACGCCTTGAAAAAGTCAAACAATATTAACCACGGGAAATCAGCGTCATCGCAAATTATTAATCTTTCCTTGACATACGAAAAAAAATGAGGTCAGTTTATCGGAAATTTCCCAATGCCGAAAGCGACTTCATGATGGATCAATCCGTTAAGATATTGATGGTTGATGACTCAGAAGATGACGTATTGCTTATTGCCCGCACATTAAGCAAAGCCGGGCTCAATCTACTTTCTGAATGGGCGTCAAATTCCGCAACCATGAAAAAAGCTCTCCGGAATAATCAGTGGGACATCGTCATCTGCGATTATGACATGCCTGACTTCGATGTTTCTTCCGCCGTTTCATTATTAAAAGAATCCGGTCAAAATATACCGCTGATCGTTGTTTCCGGAAATTCCCAAGCGGACGTTGCATTAGCGTGCATGAGTTCGGGGGCAAGGGATTATGTCAGCAAGGATGATTTGACGCGTCTCTGCCCGGCGATAAAACGCGAATTGGCAACAGCAAAAATTATAAGTCGTTGCGCATGGCTGGATACAGAACTTCAACAGACCATTGACAATTTCAAGATGGTTTTAAATTCCATCTTGCAGATTATGGTTGCCGCGGTGGAAGCCAGGGATCCGTATAATATCGGTCATCAGTTCCGGTCAGCCGAACTGGCTTACGCGATTGCGGAAGAGATTGGATTGCCGCATGAAAAAATGGATGGAATAAAAATGGCCGGCTCTATTCATGACATAGGGAAAATATCGGTTCCATTGGAAGTGTTGGTCAAACCGGCAAATCTTACCGATCTGGAATTTTCTCTCGTCAAAGAACATTCCGGAAACGGATACGAAATTTTAAAGGATATTCAATCACCCTGGCCTTTGGCGCAAATCGTTCAGCAACACCATGAGCGGATGGATGGGTCGGGGTATCCCAAAAATCTGAAAGGCGACGAAATTCTTGTTGAAGCCCGCATCCTGGCGATTTCCGATGTCGTGGAATCCATGGTCTCCAAGCGTCCGTATCGGCCGGCTCTGGGCATCGGAGAAGCCATGAAAGAGATAGAAGCAAACAAAGGACGTCTGTATGATGATACAGCCGTAGATGCCTGCCTTAAATTGTTTCGTGAAAAGGGTTATCAGTTTCATTGATCATCGTTGATTTATCTTCTCAAAAATTAAGCCAATAATGTATTTTCAAGCAACTATAAATAATCGTCAAAAATATCTTGTTTTTTCAGGAGCCTATTGAGATAATAAATAGCAATTTTGACAAACAATCGATATTCACATTCAGAACGATCTTTCCGGGATACATAAAGGAGGTGTTGTTTCTTTATGAAAGAAAAAATTATCGACAAGCGCGAAAAAAAGGGGAAAAAGGACCAGGAAGACCTGGAAAAGAAAGCCGCGAGGAAAGCGGAGCGACTCGACGAAGAAAATCAGATTAATATTAAAATATTATCCGGGTTGACCCATCTCTCCAATAAAGAGATTTCATATAATTACAGCGAAGATATCTCCATGACCGGAACAAGAATAAAGGGCAATGTCCTTCTCCCCATCGATACCTTTCTCGAGATAGACCTCATTCTAAAAAATTCCAAACAAAAGGTCACTGTATTTGGAAAAGTAAAATGGAGCAAAGTTGTTGAAGAGGGACAGACGTATGAAGCAGGCGTGGAATTTGTGGATACCCCCGACGAATCGATCAAAAAACTTGGCGATTACATTCTTTCGATTAATCAGTATAAGGAACTTAATCCTGTGGGCGTTCCCTATTGGATTTTTGAAAAGTTTAACAAGCCCCCTTCTTGATAATCGCCCAACATCTGCCAAATGATTATGGCCGCTTTAATTTGAGCCAGCCCTGTTATTTCCTTGAAATTTGGC
>JASEHT010000261.1 GCA_030018675.1 Smithella sp. | reverse complement strand
GCGGTGGAAAAGCCAGAAAAGCAGCAGTGTAGTCAGGATATGCAGCAGAAGATTCGTCAGATGATAACCGCCGGCGTTCAGGCCGAAGAACTCATAATCGACCATAAAGGACATCCAGACCAGCGGATTCCATAAACCGGTGTACTTCGTGGTGAACGCCCAACGAAGCCCGTCCAACGTGAGGCCGGATTGCACAACATGGTTCTCCGTAACGTAACCGTCATCATCGAAATTGACAAAGTCGTATTCGTTCACCTGCCAGTAAACACTGAAGGTGACAACGAGAAGCATGAGATAAACGATAAGTGCTTGTCTGTTTGTCTGTAAATTTGATTTTTGCAACATGGCCGGTTCAATCTTCCTGTAAATACATAGTATTTTTAAAATGATTTGTCCAAATAATCTTCGCATGCCGGTACGACAACAGGAACATGAGGCGGAAATTGCTTGATATTAGGCAATCACAATATTATTATCTAAAAATACTAATACATGGAGTTTCGGCAGTCTCATATCTCTATCCTATGACCGGGTGCGAATGGATCAAAAAACCGAAGCGGAAATCGTTGTCAGGATATTAAAAGGAGACAGGCAGGCTTACGCCTTGCTGGTTGAAGAATATAAAACAGTCATTTACAGCCTCGCCTACCGGATGACGGGTCAAGCGGAAGACGCGCAGGATCTGGCTCAGGAATCCTTTCTTCAGGCGTATAAAAATCTTTCCCGTTTCGATACAAAGCGCAGTTTTTTTACCTGGCTTTACACCGTGAGCCTGAATGTGATCCGCAATCATTTGAAAAAGTCGAAAAGAAAACATTACGATTTTCAATATGATAAAATATCATCGGAAAATTTTTCAACCGGCAGTCAAGCGGCCTGTTTTATCGAAAATAAGGCTAGGGAAGAGCTGCTGCAGAGTTGTCTTCCGGAATTATCCCCCGACATCCGGGAATTGCTGATTTTACGTTATTATCAAAACTTATCCTTTGAGTCGGTTGCCGAAATAACTGGCCTTTCCGTAAGCGCCGTTAAAATGCGGGTTTACCGTGGGCTGGAGAAATTAAAAAAAATCATGGAGCACATGTGACTTTTTCCGGCAAAGATTGTATATTTATTGTAAAGAAGTTAACCGCAATCATTTCATATTCAAAGATTTAAGGAGAAATTCAGATAATATGTTTAAGAAGAAAGTCAAGAACTGGGAGCAATTTCAGCATGTAACGGAAATAATGAAAAATAGTTCTCCCGTGCAGCCTCCTGAAAATTTAACGGCGGACGTCATGGCGAGGATTCCGGAATCAAGAGACGTTTCTGAAAGCTATTCATTTTCAGGTATTTCTTCTACAAAACTCAGGTTTGGGTTTAATGATTCGGTGACAAAAACCGAATGCGCATTTTATTTTTTTCTGGCCGGCTTCTTCTATATGGTTCTGGGGTTAATTCTTGTGGCAGGATTCTGGGAGGTTTTAAATCTGAAGCAATGGTTTTCATGGCAGCCTTTTCTGAGCGTTCTCCTGGCATCCGCGCTGGCCGTCATGGGTCTGGCCATTCATCGTAAAGATGAATCTGCCGTTCCTTATGCGCGCGTTGGACTTCTATTCTGTACCGCGTTTATTATCTTGAACGGTTGGATTGGCATCATGTCGATGAATATTTCCTCGGCGGTCTTGTTTGTCGTGATTATTTCGGTAAGCGGGCTGGGGATGGCATTTTTCCTGGGGTTGGCGCTTGACCGCTATCACCCGGAGACGATTTTTTCGGAGGTGCGCGGATGAAAAAAAACAGAGCAAGATTTCGAAATCAGAGTGGATTTACGCTGATAGAAGTTATTTCCGTTCTGATTATTATCGGCATTATTGCCGCGGTGGCTATGGTGCGAGCGACAAGCACCAGGGATTATGATCTCATCTCTCAGGTGGAAGCGGTAAAGGCGCATCTGCGCCTGGCGCAATCCGTCGCGATGGGTCTGAACGCTCCCCACGGCATTCATTTCGACTCTCAGACGACCTACTATCTCTATGACGCGACCAATTCGGCGAAAAAGCTGTTACCAGGACAAAACGAACTAACGGTTGATTTGGAAGCGAAAAAATCCGAGCTGCAAATTACATCCGTCAGCAAGAATCCTGTTGTGTTTGATGCCTATGGCAGTCCCGGAACGGAAGCCATTACCATCACGACCAACGGCGGCGATATTGTCATCACGAAAAACACCGGATACATTCCGTAGAATCTTCGGGGGAGGAATCATCATGACGTTTAAAAAAATTCTTAAAAATAAAGCGGGATTTACGCTTATCGAAGTAATCGTATCGCTGATTGTGGCGGGATTTCTCGGGGCCATGCTTGTCGCCTTTATGGGAACGGGCATGATGCAGAGTGCCAACCCTGTTATTATTGCCCAAAACGGCACGTATTTGAATGCGATCATGGATAAGATGACCGCCGATTACAGATACAATATGAGTCATGCGATAGCCACGGGCGCATCACGCACCACCGGATTCAGCAATTTCGTTTCTAATCTTGATACGGCTAATTATTACTCAGACGGTTCGCATCCTTACGCCGTCGCCAAACAGAAAATCTCATTTACCGGCGATCCGCCGCAGGAAACAAACGATAACGCCAGCAAAGTCATGAAAGTAACCATCACGTACCGGGATTTAACGGCAACCACCCTTTTTACGGAGTAGAATCATGAAAAGAATCCTTACAATAAAATCGCCTTTTTCAGGAGAAGCGGGACATGCTGTCGCCGGAAGTGGCGCAAAAGCCATCCGGTCGCAAAAAGGTTTCACCCTCATTGAAATCGTTGTCACGTTGGTTCTGGTGGGCATTCTGGCCGCTCTCGGCGGAATGGGTATCGTCCAGGCGGTGAAAGGCTACATAACCGTCAAGGAAAATTCGGCCATAACGCAGAAGGCGCAGTTGGCGATGTCCCGGATGACCCGCGAAATCGTCGAGATGATCAGAATCACTTCTCCGGGGGCGAATGCGACCGTCCTATCCCTTGCAACCCCGACCGGTGAAAAAATGATCGGATTGGACAACGGTGCGGTAAAAATGGCTTTTGATTCCGCCTCTTTATCCAACGGGGACATTCTGATCGACGATGTGGAAAATTTGACGTTTACCT
>JASEHT010000260.1 GCA_030018675.1 Smithella sp. | reverse complement strand
GCCCGAATCAACGGGCAGTGATGTGCTTTGATCAATAGTTTCTAAAATTTCTAAATCAAAGATGATATTAAGGCGGCTAGGCGGAGGCGACGAGGCGTATAATTGATACGTTGAAGAAGCCGACAACGACGCCAACAAAAATAGCGCTTCGATTTGGAGTTGGTATAAGATGTGTCTGATAGCCTTTGCCTACAATGTCCATCCTTCATACAGGTTGATTCTGGCGGCCAACCGGGATGAATTTTACGAAAGGCCGTCATCATCGGCCGATTTCTGGAATCATGACCCGCAGATTCTTGCCGGTCGTGATTTGAAGAACGGCGGCACATGGCTGGGGGTGAACAGAAACGGAAAATTTGCCGCCGTCACCAATTATCGGGATCCTGCTTCTTTAAAAAGCGGTGCTCCGTCACGCGGCAAACTGGTCAGTGATTACCTCAAAGGCGATAGAAATGCCGATGACTATCTGAAAAAAATATCCTCACGCGCTGATCGGTACAACGGATTTAATCTTCTTATGGGCGATAATAACGATTTGTTTGTTTTTTCCAATCGGGGGGAAAAACAAAAACTCGTTCCCGGAATTTACGGTCTAAGTAACCATTTTCTGAATACCCCATGGCCGAAAGTAACGAGGGCAAAAAGATTGATCAAAGCCGCTTTGGGAAAAAAAGGAGCCGACCTGGAAGAGGCGTTGTTTCATACGCTGGCCGATCATCGCGTGCCTCCGGACGAAAAACTGCCGTCAACGGGCATCGGTCTGGAATGGGAACGCATGTTGTCCACCATTTTCATCGAGAGTCCGATTTACGGAACGCGCTCTTCAACTGTTTTGCTTGAGGGGAAAAACAGACGCGTCAGATTTGTGGAAAAAGTATTCGACGGTCGGAAAGAACCGTGGATGGTCAGCCGTTTTTCTTTTGTCTTGAATAAGAAAAATAATGGATAAGAAATCAGGAAATTCGTATCCCGCGGCGCCACGGGTCGGGGTGGGCGCTATTGTCATCAAAGATGACAAGGTCTTGCTGGTTAAGCGCGGCGTGGAGCCCAGCAAAGGGCTCTGGGCGATTCCGGGAGGAACGCTGAAACTCGGCGAAACGATGCAGGAATGCGCGGCGCGGGAAATCCTGGAGGAAACGGGTGTCAGGATAAACGTTAAAGACTGCGCTTATGTCTTTGATTATATTGAACGTGAGGATGAGGGAAAAATTAAATTTCATTTTGCAATTGTTGATTATGCCGCTGATTATGTTTCCGGCGACCCCCAGGGGTCAGATGACGCTCTGGAGGCACGCTGGCTTTCCGCGGAGGATTTGCAGACGATGCCGGTGGCGATCAATACCATGAATGCCTTGCGTTCACTTGGATTTTTGAAAAGTGATGGATAAAGACCATTGAAGGGAGGATGACATGAAAGTTGTTTATCATGAGGATTATAATGAAGTTTATTCCACCGATCCTGCTTCCGCGCTGGGAAGAATTCAGGCGGTCGAAAAAGCCCTGCGTGGCAAGGTTACTTTTGTGGAACCCGTGGCGGCAACGCAGGAAGATATTCTCAAGGTGCATACGCCCAACCACGTCCGGTCGGTTGAGCGTGAGGGTGTTTATGATATTGCCGCTCTGGCGGCCGGCGGCGCGATGAAAGCGGCGCAAATCGGATTGACCGAACCGTGTTTTGCCCTGATCAGACCTCCCGGTCATCACGCGTCGGGCGATAGTGCCTGGGGTTTTTGCTATTTTAATAATATGGCGATAGCACTGGAAAAACTCAGAAGGGACGGTAAAATTAAGAAAGCTTTTATTCTGGATTTTGATCTGCATTATGGAGACGGTAATGTGAATATCCTGGACAAGAAAGGCTATGTCACCATCTATAATCCCGCTTCATCAAATCGCAATGCGTATTTGAAAAATGTGCAGGATGCCCTCGCGCAGACGGATGCCGATATGATTGCCGTGTCCGCCGGTTTCGACAATCACGAAGACGACTGGGGTGGTCTTTTGAAAACCGAAGATTACACCTATATGGGAAAACTGGTCGGGGAAACCGCCCGACGCAATCGTGGCGGTTGCTTCGGCATTCTTGAAGGCGGTTACAACCACAGCGTGTTGGGTAGAAATGTTCTGGCCTTTGTCGAAGGATTAGGCGCGAAGTAACATATAGGAACTTCGCGATGCGTTAAAGCACATGGTATGTAGGTTTCCTGCTTTGCTTGTGCTTGCTGCATGCGACGCGGGGCTTACTGGCGAATTTATCTTTCGTATTTTTCTGTATTTTAGTACAAAAGAATCAATAGGATTGACATCGTTGACAGAAAGGAAGAAGGAACCGGATATGAGAAACAAAAAGTCACCCAACAGATGATCGCCTGTTAAAAATTATCCTTCTGGAATTGAGGTCATAGAAAACTTTTGCGGTGTTTCAAAAAAGGCGGGTAACGAACAAAAAGGAAAGTTAATGCCGGCATAGCTGGCGTGAAAGATTTACTTAATCGCGAGTGTCTGGATAGAAATGGGTTTTCATTATGAAAAAGAAAATAAATAAAGAGCAGAAAAAAATCAGAATCGGGCTTTTTGGTTTCGGAAACACCGGACGCATGGTGGCCGATGAGTTTTTCAAAGACGGCATGTTCGATTTGGCATGGGTAGTCAGAAAAACGCACAAGGACAATCACAAGTATGCCACACGACTTTTAGGTTACGAAGTAAATGAGGCTCCCATATTTTCGGTAGATGAAGTATTGCCTGATTTTTTCGAGAGCCATCCGGTGGACATCATCGTGGATTTCTCAAGCGCCAAAGGCCACAACAGCTACGCCCCGGCCGCCGATTCGGGGATTAGAATTATTTCGGCCATTTCGAAATATAAAGAGAAAGACTTGCAGGAACTGACACAACTGGCTGAGAAAACAGCCTTGCTTTATTCGCCGAATATTACGTTGGGTATAAATTTTCTGCTTGTCGCGTCGCAGATACTTCAGGGAATTGCCCCGCACGCAGATATAGAAATTGTCGAAGAACATTTTCGCGGCAAGAAGGAGGAATCGGGAACTGCATTAAAAATAGCGACCCTTCTCGGCTTGGAAAAAGATAAACATGTCAATTCCATCAGGGTGGGCGGCATTGTCGGCAAGCATGAAATCATTTTCGGATTGCC
>JASEHT010000025.1 GCA_030018675.1 Smithella sp. | reverse complement strand
CGGCACAATTTACCGCCAATGCTTCTTTCTGGCAGGAAAACATTCATCCTGAAGAAAGAGCGAATGTTCTGAAAAAATTAAAAACGGACACGAAAAAGGGAGCCTACAAACTGGAATACCGTTTTCAGACAGCGGACGGCTCGTATCGCTGGATTTCCGATCACCGCCGTCTGATAACGCCGGGCAACCGCTCGCGGCGTTACATGGTCGGCGCGTGGCAGGATATCACCGAAGAGAAAAGACTCCGGCAGGAAGGTGAATTCCGGCTGCAGCAGATGATTCAGTCTCACAAACTGAAAGCTCTGGGGGAAGTTGTGGCCGGCGTCGCTCATGAAATCAATAACCCGGTCAGTTTTGTCGCCAACAACATCACCTTCCTGGAGGAAATGTGGAAGACGATAGAACCGATCCTTGCCAGCGACGGCGCCTCCCATCCGGATTGGAGCGAAAAGGGAATCGGTTATGTGGAAGTCTGCACCAACATGAAGGAGGTGATTGAGGAATTCAAAATCGCCTCCCAGCGCATCAAGCGCGTTGTCGCGGGACTGAAGGAATTCGCCCGGACGGATGAAACAGTGGAAAAGAAGCCGGTGAAAATTGAGGAAGTCATCAAGGGCGTGATGATTATCGTCGGCGCTCAGGTCCGCAAGACGGTATCCAGCGTGGATATTTTCATCGACAGCAATCTTCCCCCCGTTCAGGGGCATTTTCAGAAAATCGAGCAGGTCGTCGCCAATCTTTTGATCAATGCCCATCAGGCCATTCCGCCGGAGCGGAAAGGCAGGGTTATCATCACGGCGAGAAAAGTTGATCGGCTGAACGCGGTCCTCATCGAAATTGAAGATAATGGCATCGGAATGGAACGGGAAGTCCTGGAAAATATTTTCCAGCCTTTCTTCACGACGCGCAGGGATTTGGAGGGAACGGGGCTGGGCTTGTCCATATCGTACGGATTAATTAAGGAACATCACGGACTCATCGGGGTGCTTTCCCGCCCCGGCGCGGGCAGCAAATTTACCGTTTACCTCCCTCTCGATGACAGAAAGCCGATCATTATCCACCCGGCGATTCTTTGCTGCGACAGCGACGCCTCGTATCTGAATGAAATAAAAATGAGTTTCGTAGACGCCATCGGCTGGCACTGCGGTCATGGAGAAACCTGTGAAGATGTCATCGCGTATCTGGAAACGCATCCCGAAGTTGACATTTTCATCTCCGCAATAAATCTGCCGTCCATGAACGGATGGGCCTTGACGGCAAAAATCAGGGAGCGTTTCCCGCTTTTGCCCATTATCCTTTATGCGTCAAATCCGGCGATGCTGAAGCAGGAAAGCGAAGCCGCGATCAAACCGGATTATTTGCTGAAAAAACCGTTCAGCATGAATCAATTACAGACTATCATCCGTGAAACGGGAAGGCAGAGATTATGAGAATCCTCATTATTGATGATGAAGAGGTTGCGCTGAATTCCATCAAGCGGCTTCTGAAATGGAAGGGCATCCGCAATGTTGACACGTGTATGAACGGGAAAGATGCGATTGCCCGGATCAGGGAAACCGATTATGACATCGTCCTCCTGGATTTGCTCATGCCGGAAATCGACGGTTTGCAGGTCCTCGAATCAACCAAGCCCTATCGTCCGCATACGGAATTCATTATCCTCACGGCCATCGATGATATCCCGACAACCGTCAAGGCCATCCGGCTGGGCGCTTATGATTATCTGGTCAAACCCGTGGACAACGATCTGCTGTTTCTGGCCATCAAAAGGGCCTACGAACACCGGGGACTGCTCATCGGCTTATCGGCAACAGCCGGATACGACAAAAGTAAAATTCCGGCGGCTTTTTCCGCAATCGTCACGCAGGATTCCCGGATGTGCTCGTTGTTGTCCTATGCCGGAATCATGGCCGGAGGTGGCAACCCGATCATGATTACCGGCGAATCAGGAACGGGCAAGGAACTGGTCGCCAGGGGAATCCATCAGGCCGGACCCATGCCCCAGGGTCCCTTTATTGCCGTGAATGTCAGCGCCATTCCGTCCAGTATGTTTGAAAGCCAGTTTTTCGGTCACACCAGAGGAGCTTTCACCGGCGCGGATGCTCCGCACCGCGGTTATTTCGAGCAGGCGGACGGCGGCACGCTCTTCCTGGATGAAATAGGCGAATTGCCCCTTGACCTGCAAACCAAACTGCTCCGCGTGCTGGAGGAAAAATCTTTCTATCCACTGGGTGCCGCGAAGCCGCTATGGGTGGATGTCCGGGTCATCTCAGCATCGAACCGGGATGTCGAGAAGGCCTGTCAGGAGGGTAATTTCCGTCTGGACCTTCTGTATCGTCTGAAATCGGTTCACATTCACCTGCCGCCATTGCGTGAACGGGAAGGAGATGTTCCTCTCCTGGCGAGGCATTTTTTGCGCAAGGCCTGCGACAACCATCAAAAAGCAATCGTCGGGTTCAGTGCCGAAGCGATGGATTTGTTAAACGGCAGGGATTATCCCGGCAACGTGCGCGAGTTGTCGCAAATGATCGACAACGCCATTTTGCTTGCCGAAGCCGAATTCATCCTGCCCGCTCATATGGGAATGGCATCGGCCAATAAATCTCCCCTGGCTCGTCAATTATGCACCCTGAAAGAAAACGATGAAACGCATCTGGTTTATGTTTTAAAAAATGTTAATGGCGACCGCGGCAAAGCAGCGCAAATTCTTGGAATAACCGTCAGGCAGCTTCAGAGGAAAATCGCCACCATGAAAAAAAACCCGCAATGGGAAGCAATTCTGCGCGACATTTAAGTCGTCAACAGTGACATAAATGTCGCCATTAATAACTAATTGTATTTAAAAGAATCTGACGTCTTTTCCTGCCGGTAAGGACATTACTGATCTTTTCTCTGCGTCGTTTGTTTCGTTTTTTCATGTTAGAGAATTTTTGAAAAAGTGCATAAAAAATAAATAAAATAGTTCAGTTTCTTAATTCATCAATCCTAATCAATTCATCGCCATAACTATTTAACAAAACTGGATTCCCGCCTACGCGGGAATGACAGAGGCATGCACTTTCAGTGTCATTAAGGTTCAGGTGAAGAACCAAAAATGTAAAAAAATATATGATGGCACGGCGGTTGCTGTCAATAATTATGAAAAGGTCGATGAGATGATGAAAGATTTTACTGCAAAGCTTGTGGATTTAACGCAAAAAAACGCGGAAGAAATCGCCAGACAGTGGGCGAAGGATGTGAAAACGAACGTGAAGACCGCCAGCTATCACAAAGCGCCGGAGGAAAAAATTATCCGTCAGGCCAAAGAGTTCTACCATAATTTTCAGATGATGTTTTTTAATGAATCTCCCTATGAACAGGCAAAGGATATTTTCGAAAAATACGCGGAGGAAAAATACAACGAAGGAATGCCGCTGCACGAGACCTTATATGCCCTGATTCTGATGAGAAGACACATGTGGCTTTACGCGGAATTCCAGGCGCTTTTCAATGTCGAGGTTGAACACCGGCAGGCGGTGGAAAGTCTAAGCCGGACCATTCTGATGTTCGACTACATTATGTATGTTGTTTCCAGAAAGTTCTGGAAAATGAAAAATCTGGGGGCGTCGTCACCGTAAATAGGCGTCATTGATAACAGAATTTTAAAAGAGAGGACTTTTATCTAACCTTAAAGAATGAATTCATTATCAGAAGAGGAGAAGATAAACGTGGAAAACGAACAAATCAATGAAGGAAAGGTTTTATCCGTCCGCAGCAGCGTTGTTGATGTGCACTTCCCCACGGCGCCTTCGATTCGTAATGTTCTTAAAGCGGGCGATGAGGGACAGGTAATCATCGAGGTTTTTACTCAGCTCGACAACAACACCGTCCGGGGCGTCGCCCTGACTCCAACTCAGGGTCTGGCCAGAGGATCAAAGGTCATTGATACCGGCAAGCCACTTGAGGTGCCCGTGGGCAAAGAGCTTATGGGAAGAGTCTTCAATGTTTTCGGCGAGACAATCGATAAGAAAGGGAATGTTGAAGATGTAGAAATACGCTCCATTCACCGTGAGCCGATTCCTCTGCGCGATCAATCTACGGTATCGGAAATATTTGAAACGGGAATAAAGGCTATTGACGTACTAGCACCGCTCGAAAGGGGAGGCAAGGCGGGGCTTTTCGGCGGAGCGGGCGTCGGCAAGACGGTGCTTATCACGGAAATGATTCACAACACCGTGAGCGGGCATGAAGGCATGAGCATCTTCTGCGGTATCGGCGAACGCTGCCGCGAGGGCGAGGAACTTTACCGCGAAATGGAAGAAAGCGGAGTGCTCGGCAATACCGTCATGGTTTTCGGCCAGATGAACGAACCGCCGGGCGCGCGTTTCCGCGTCGGGCATGCGGCGCTGACGATGGCGGAATATTTCCGTGACGACGCCAAGCAGGACGTTCTTCTGATGATTGATAATATCTTCCGTTTCATTCAGGCCGGTATGGAAGTTTCCGGTTTGCTCGGACAGTTGCCTTCGCGGCTCGGCTACCAGCCGACGTTGGCCACGGAACTGGCCGAACTTGAGGAAAGAATCTGTAACACAAAAACAGGCGCGATCACATCCATTCAGGCCGTCTATGTTCCTGCGGACGACTTTACCGATCCTTCCGCCGTGCACACCTTCGGCCATCTTTCCGCCACCATTGCGCTGTCCAGAAAACGCGCCAGTGAAGGTCTGTATCCGGCCATTGACCTGCTTCAGTCCGGCTCCAAGATGCTGATGCCGAATATTGCCGGTGAGCGCCACTACAAAATCGCGCAGGAGATTCGCAAGACGCTGGCGGTTTATGAAGACCTCAAGGATATTATCGCCATGCTGGGAATATCAGAGCTTTCCCGCGAAGATCAGCGCACGGTTTTCCGCGCGCGGCGTCTGGAGAGATTCTTCACCCAGCCATTCTTTGTTACCGAACAATTTACAGGAACGGCGGGAAAGATGGTCTCCCGCGAAGACACGTTGAACGGTTGCGAACGGATACTCAACGACGAGTTTGCCGAGTATCCGGAACGCGCGCTGTATATGATCGGATGTTGCGATGAGGCGAAGATTTCCCATGATGCTTAAAATTTTATTGCCGGCGGAAGTCATGCTGACGCAGGAAGTGAAAAAAATAGTCGCCGAGGCTGAAAACGGATCTTTCTGTCTGATGCCGAATCACATTGATTTTGTGACAACGCTTTCACCCGGCATATTCACGTATGAGCCGCTCAGCGGAGGACAGGAATTACTGGCGATGGATGTGGGCACGTTGGTAAAGAAAGGAGCAAACGTTCTGGTGTCCACGCGCAATGCCGTGCGTGCGCCTGATCTGGGAAAACTAAAACAGGTTGTTATGGAGCAATATGACGTTCTGGATGAAAGGGAAAAAATGGTTCGGTCCGCTTCCGCCAGGCTGGAGGCGAGTTTGATCAGGCGTTTTGTTGAATTAAAATAATGACACTCGCTGAGAGCGAGTGAAGCGAATACCCTAAAGGGCACTATAGGCTCGAAGCGCAAGTGGTAGTGAGACTCGCTGAAGATATGAGGCGTTAGTCGAACTATCCAATCCCGATAAATCGGGGTTGGGAATTATCCCAGGAGCGTAGCGACGCGGGATAGTGAAGGGTGAAAGGTGAAGAGTGAAGGGTTAAACAAAATAGCGACTTTTCCATTCACTCTTCACATTTCACTTTTCACAGGTGTTAACCTAGGACTTGGAACTTTAAGAGGGTTGAGCATGGTTGAAATAAAACGAACACCCAGTACGCGACGACGGAAAATGGCGAATCATTTCACGGAGCAGGTGGCCAGAAAAGAGAAGCTGAAGATGAAGGCGCTTCGGCACAAAGACGAGACCGTCTGGTTTGGTTTGGGCATGTTCGGAATTGTCGGCTGGGCGGTGGCAATTCCAACGCTGGTGGGAATCGCTTTCGGCTTATGGATCGATCGCACCTGGCCCAGCCAGTATTCGTGGGCGCTGATGTTTTTGATCATAGGAGTACTGGTTGGCTCTATCAACGCCGCCTACTGGGTGAGAAAAGTCCGCAGTGGGATTATTGAGGAAGATGAAGAAGATGATGATGCACAGCAACCTTAACCTGACATTCGTTTTCGCCTTGACGGCCTCTTTCGCCCTGGGATTGGTTTTGGGAGCATTCTACTTTCTCGGCCTCTGGCGAACGGTAAAAAAAATGGCGGCGAGCGAACATCCCGTGCGCCTGATGGTGGGGAGCTTCGCTGTGCGGATGATCATCGTTTTGACCGCGTTCTATTTCATCATGGGCGGGCAGTGGGAGAGGTTAACCGCCGCGCTGATAGGATTTGTCGCGATGAAGATGCTTCTCACGCGACGGCTGGGTGTCAAGGGAACCGCTGAAATCACCTAAGGGAGCTTTTATGGAAATTGTTCTTATCGATCAAATCAGTCCCGACCAGGTCATCCTTTGGACTTGGGGATTTATCACCATTCCGGTGACACTTTTATATACATGGTTAGTCATGGGTATTCTGGTTGTGGGATCGTGGTTGATCACGCGTAATCTTTCCAGCGACATCAACGTGCCGCGCTGGCAGCATGTTCTGGAGGTTGTTGTGTCGGTCATCCGCGGGGAAATAAGACAAATGACCAAAAAGGGTGCGGATAAATACGTGCCGCTCATCGGTACGCTGTTTCTGTTTATTTTCCTGTCCAATATTTTAGTCGTCGTTCCCGGATATGTCGCACCCACCGCATCGATTGCCACCACCGCAGCGCTGGCCCTTTGCGTTTTTGTTGCCGTGCCCCTCTACGGCATATCGCAAAACGGCATTCTTCATTATCTAAAGGAGTATTTTCAGCCGAATTTCATCTTCTTCCCGTTTCACGTCATGGGCGAAATATCCAGAACCGTCGCCCTTACAGTTCGTCTTTTCGGCAACATCATGAGTCATGAAAAAGTCGTGGGCATTCTGCTCGCGGTGACGCCACTGCTGTTTCCCCTGGTTATGCAGGCGCTGGGTCTGTTAATCGGAACGATACAGGCTTACATATTCGCCATTCTTTCGATGGTTTATATCGCCGCGGCGACAACCACTGAAGAATCGCATAAGCATTCAGAGACGCACAAAGAAGAGGTTAGAGAAGGAATTGCAGCCTAATAACAATTAATGAAGGAGGATTATTATGGACAATATTAGCATAGTTGCTGTCGCTTCAATCATTGCCGCGGGACTGACGATGGGCATCGGTTCTATAGGACCGGCCCTCGGTATGGGACAGGCCATCCAGCAGGCCCTAGCCGCTATAGCGCAACAGCCCGATGAGCGTAATTCTTTGACCAGAACATTATTCGTGGGACTCGCTATGATCGAATCCATTGCGATTTACTGTTTCGTTATTTCGATGATTGTGATCTTTGCGAATCCTTTCTGGGGACATTTTTCAGCAGCAGGGGGATGATCCATGCATATCGACTGGTTTGTTTTAGCCTGTCAAATCTTCAATTTTCTGCTGCTTGTCTATCTTTTGAAGCGCTTTCTTTTCGGGCGGATCATCAAAGCCATTGACGAGCGCGAGGAGAAAATTGCCACGAGATTTGCCGAGGCCGAGGACATGAAGGTCAAGGCGACCGAAGCCGCCGAACTCTATGAAAAACGCAACCAGATGCTCAGCGAAACAAAAGAGCAGATGCTCAACGAGGCGACGATTGCCGCTGATGCCAAGCGCAAGGAACTGATGGAAAAAGTCCGGGAGGAAGTCGATCAGGTTAAGACGCGCTGGCAGGACATGCTGGTTCGCGAAAAGGACGCTTTTTTCTCCGATTTACGCCAGCGCGCGGCCAGACAATTATACGCGACGGCCCGCAAGGCGCTGCGGGATCTGGCGGATGCCGATCTGGAGGAGCGGATTGTGGATGAATTCCTCCGGCGCGTCAAGGATCTCGATGAGGAGAAAAGCGTTCAGATACGCAAAGCCATCAGCGGCGGCGGCAACAATGTGATTATTCAGAGCGCCTTTGCCATTTCAGACCAAAGGAGAGCGCAGATCGAAGCGACTTTGAAAAAGCAGATTACCAGCGATTTTAAAATAAAATATCTGCAGCAGGAGGAGATTGTGTCGGGTATCGAGTTGCGGGTGAATGGTCATAAAATCGCCTGGAGTCTCAACGAGTATCTGGAGACGCTTGTGGAAAGCATGACGGAAACGCTCCAGAAAGAGGCGCATGCGGCGTGATAATAATGTCAGGAGGCCAAGAATGAATCAAGAATCCAGCCAAGTGGAAAATCAGGATTTAAAAACTTTTCTCAACGACACGTTCGAAACTATGGGAAAGGTGCTCGACGAACAGAATCCTGAACTGAAGCAATATGAAATCGGCACGGTGCAATTTGTCGGCCGCGACATTGCCAGGGTCAGCGGGCTTCCGCATATTCGCGCGGAGGAACTGGTGCGCTTTGCGGGAAACTTCATGGGGCTTGTTTTCAATATTGACCCGACGGAAATCGGCGTCATTCTTCTGGATCCCAGTGAAAATCTACAAGTGGGTTCGGAAGTGCATCGCACCAAACGCGTGCTGGATGTGCCGGTGGGGGACGGACTTTTGGGAAGGGTGGTTGACCCGTTGGGAAGACCGCTCGACGGTTTGGGCGAAGTAAATACAGTCATGCGCCTACCCGTGGAAAGACCCGCTCCGGCGGTTATGGACCGCTCGCCGGTCACGGTACCCCTGCAAACGGGAATTAAGGTGATTGACGCGCTTATTCCCGTCGGACGCGGCCAGCGCGAACTAATATTGGGCGACAGAATGACCGGCAAAACAGCCATCGCCGTTGATACAATTATTAATCAGAAAGAAACAGGAATCATTTCCATTTACTGCGCTGTCGGCAAGAAAAGCGCCGATGTGGCCAAGGTGATTGCCGAGTTGCGCGAGCATGATGTCATGGGATCGTGTATTGTTGTCGTGGCCACCGGAGAAGACACGCCGGGCCTTCAGTTTATCGCGCCTTACGCGGCCACGAGCATGGGAGAATATTTTGTTGAACAGGGACGAGATGTTCTGATTGTTTATGATGATCTGACATCGCATGCCCGCGCTTACCGCGAAGTGTCGCTGCTCTTAAGACGTCCTCCCGGCCGCGAAGCTTTCCCCGGCGACATCTTTTATATTCATTCGCGTCTGTTGGAACGCTCTACACATATGCGGCCGGAATTGGGCGGCGGATCATTAACCTCTCTGCCGATTACCGAAACGGAAGCGCAGGATATGTCCTCCTACATTCCGACCAATCTGATTTCCATCACGGATGGCCAGATTTATCTGTCACCGGTTCTTTTCAGCAAAGGTATTCTGCCGGCGGTGGACGTCGGTAAATCCGTTTCGCGCGTCGGCGGCAAGACGCAATTGCCTGCGTATCGTTCCGTGGCTGGTGATCTGCGTCTGTCTTACTCGCAATTTGAAGAGCTGGAATCCTTCTCGCGTTTTGGCACGCGGCTTGATGAAAGCACGAAGCGAATACTGGAGAGAGGGTGGCGCGTGCGCGAAATTCTCAAACAGGGACAGTACAAACCTCTGCGCGCGTCGGAACAGATCGCCAGTTTGTTGTCGGTGACCGGCGGTGCGCTGGATCGGGTTCCCATTGATAAGATACGAGAAGTGGAAGAGCGGCTCTTGCAAGCGGTCAACGAGCAACTGCCGGAATTATGCGGACGCATCGAAGAAGGGCAAAAAATGGAAATGACGGATCGTGACAGCATTATGAATAAAATCAAACCGGCCGTTGCGCCTTTTGAAGAGGCTGAGGAAGCCAATGCAAACAACTGAGTCCCTGAAAAGAAGAATTAAAAGCGCGGGTGATCTATTGTCGGTGGTCAAGACGATGAAGGCTCTGGCCGCCGTGAGCATCCGCCAGTATCAGAAGGCCGTGGAATCTCTGGACGATTACAACCGGGTGGTGGAGATGGGTTTGCAAATCGTGCTTAAGGAGCGCATGAGCGCGATAATGCAAAGCAAAGAAGCATCCGTTAAGCGTATGGGAGCAATCATTTTCGGTTCCGACCAGGGACTTTGCGGACAGTTGAACGAGCAGATCTCGGTTTTCGCGCTTGATTATATGAAAGCCGCCGGCGTGAAAAAAGAAAACCGAAGGATTCTCGCAGTGGGCGCCCGTGTGGCGGATTACGTGGAAGACGCGGGACAACCCATCGATGAATTAATGGCCACTCCGGGTTCAACGGCGGGCATCACGGCCCTGGTGCAGGAAATTATCATGATTATTGAAGAGTGGCATTTTAAACAAAATGTTGATCATTTTATGCTGTTCTACAACGATTATATCAGCGGCGCCAATTATCATCCTTACCAGATTCAACTATTGCCTGTGAATCGTGATTGGCTTAAGGAGATTGCCCGTAAAAAATGGGATTCCAAAACTTTGCCTATTTACCGGATGGACGGTGATAAAATATTTTCTTCGCTTATCAGGGAATATCTTTTCGTATCGTTATACCGCGCTTTTGCCGAGTCACTGGCCAGTGAGAACGCCAGCCGTCTGGCTTCGATGCAGAACGCGGAAAAAAATATAGAGGAGCAGTTGCAGGATCTGCACGTGCAGTTCCACCGCACGCGACAGATGACCATTACCGAGGAACTGCTGGATATTGTTGCCGGCTTTGAGGCGTTGAGTTAATAAAATGAACAGCGATTATCAACAAGAAAGAAGGTGATGATCATGGCAGCAGAAATGAACATTTGCGGTATTTGCGCCTGGCGCAGGGAATGTCAGAAGAGGTTTAAGCTGGACAAAGATTCCTTTGTCGGCAGTCATTGTCCTGATTACACAAGGGACCTTTCCTTCAAAACGGCCGCCTCGGAAGAGAATGAAGACGAAAAAGTCATCATGGACAAAATGGTCCAGCGGCAGGTGGACAAATGGCGGAAGCTTTTTGCTCAGGCCCTGAAGCAGGGGCTTAAGCCTGAAAACTTTAAAGGCGGTCCGGTGATTACCATTTCCCGGGAAGCGGGCGCGGGAGGAAGCGACATTTCCAGGCTGCTGGCCAAAGCGCTGGGACTGGATCTGATCGGCGGTCAGATTATTCAGCACGTCGCCGACAGCGCAAAAATGAGCCGGAAGGTCATCGAATCACTTGATGAACGGGAAGTCACCTTCCGGGAAACGCTGCTTTCGTCTTTGTTCGGTGAAAATCGTCCCTGGCCTGGAGAGTACCTTCACCACCTGACAAGGGTGATCGGCACCATCGGCATTTTCGGCAATGTCATCATTATCGGCCGTGGCGCCAATTTTGCTCTGCCCCCGGAAAGGGTATTCAGAGTCAGGATCATTGCGCCCATGGAATTAAGAGTAAAATATTTTATGCAAGACCGTGGATACACCAAGGCGGAATCCGAGCAATATATTGTCACCAGAGAAAATAACCGCAAAGCGTTCGTGAGAAAATATTATAGCACTGATATCGCCGATCCCGCGCACTACGACATCATTATCAATACGGAGAAGATATCGATGGCCGCCGCGACTGAATCGATTATCGTTGCCTTTAACCAGAGAAGAACGCGGAAGCGGGGCGAGCACGAAGCCGTTAAGTAAGCCAAAGCCGAACGGGAACCGGAAGCAAAAGCTTTAAGCGGGGGAAATGATTGCCTGTAGCAAATTATTTCTCCCGCCGGTTGCCAATGTTATTCCGTTCATCTTTCAGGGGACGGCTGCCCTGATGCCGTTTGCACGTTAGGCAAAAACGCGACTGAAAAAACTCTTGACCTTACCCTCATACTATTCTTATATTTTAGCAACGCCATTGTGAAAGGAAGTATCGTATGTCCGAATTGGTTCGTTTCGGTGTGTCACTGGAAAAAGATTTGCTGATGAAGTTTGACCGTCTGATCCGGCAAAAAAAATATACCAACCGTTCTGAAGCGCTGCGCGACATGATTCGCGAAGAACTGGTCAAAAAGGACTGGACGGAAAATAAGGAAGTCACCGGCGCGATAACACTCGTTTATGATCACCATACAAGAGAATTAGTCACCAAGGTTTTAGATGTCCAGCATGATTATCATGCCTGCATTCTCTCCACACAGCATATTCATCTCGATCATCATAATTGTTTTGAAATTATCGTGACCAAAGGCAAGTCCAAAGAAATTGAGGAGCTCTATCAGAAGCTGAAGTCTATAAAGAGCGTGAAGCACGCTGGATTCATGATGGCGACCCAGGGAAAAAATCTGCTTTGAAAGGACCTTCCCGTCAGCGCTGAAGTGAAAGGGGAAGTTCCAGATGGTTTTCTTCCAGAAGCGTTTTATCGGTAAGGATTTCCATAACCGGTCCGTCTGCGGCTACGGCACCGTCTCTGACGACGATGCAACGCCGGCAGACATCCATAATCAAATCAAGATCATGTGAAGCGATGATTTTTGAATGCTCGAATGTTTTGAGCAGATTAATCAGCAGTCGTCTTGATCGCGGATCCAGATTGGCCGCCGGTTCGTCCATCGCCAGAATATCCGGTTCCATGGCGATGACCGATGCAATGGCCACAGCGCTTTTCTGGCCGCAGGAGAGATGATGCGGCGGTTTATTTTTCAACTCCAGTCCGTTGACCAGATTCAATGCAAAATCCACCCTTTCCCGCACGGCAGCCTCATCCAGACCCAGATTGAGCGGTCCGAAGGCGACATCTTCATAAACCGTCGGCATGAAGAGTTGATCATCGGAATTCTGAAAAACGATGCCGACCTTTCTGCGGATTTCCTGCTGCGTCTTTTTCGTCAGATAAACGTCCCCGATATTCACGGTTCCCGAAGTCGGCATGAGGTAGCCGTTTAGGTGCATCAGCAGAGTGGACTTGCCGGCTCCGTTGGCGCCGATGATGCCCACCGATTCGCCGTGCGTGATCCGGAAAGAAATATCTTTCAGCGCCTGCGTTCCGTCAGGATAGCAGAAAGATACATTTTTAAATTCCACAATATGATGGCTCATAAAAAAACCCCCTGCACAAACCGGCCCAGTATTTCGGTTGCCGGAAAGAATCTGAAAACGAAAAGCAGGGCCAAGGCGGACAGGGCAAAAAAAACATCGCCCGATTTAATTTGAAAATGTTTGAGCGTGGGCATGTCGCCCTGAAAACCCCGCGACAGCATGGCATGGTAGATCCGCTCCGCTCTTTCCACAGCCCTGAGAAAAAGTGTTCCGGCCAGGCGAACATATATTCTCATGTCTTTGCCTCGTTCGCCGAAAGAACGCATGTTCCTGGCCCGGACGATGCGCATCGTTTCTTCCATCAGAACAAAAAGATACCGGTAGAGAAAAAGAAGCTGAGAAACAAAAATCGCGGGCAGTTTCAACCGTCTCAAGGCATGGCAGACACCGGGAAAAGACGTGGTGGCGATAAGCAGCAGAGCGGTGCTGACGGTCAGCGTGAACTTGATCAGGATGGAAATAAAAGAAAGCCATCCGGCGGAAATGGTGAATCCGTTGAAAATAAAAACCTGTCCCGAATCCAGGAGGGGATTGAAGATGCCGATAAAAACAGCGAAAGGAGAAACCAGAAGCACTTTCTTGAGAATAAACATAAACGGAATTTCGCCCAGCGTCATCAGCAGCACCGGATAAAGGAAAAAAGGCACCAGGGCGAAAATTTCGTACTTGGAAAATGAAATGACCGTAAAAAGAAAAAGCAGGGTGACGACCAGTTTGACCCGCGGATCCAGCCGGTGAACAAACGTGTCTTTGTAGGAAAGCTGATCCAGGAACCCGATATTGTAATATTGTGTGTCAAACGTCATGGTTTCTGTCCGGCCGGAGCTTTTAAAGTAGGCTTTTAGTATCATACGGCCCGATAGGAAATCCAGTGGTTTTCCGTCAAGGCGCGAGATCTGTTTTGCATAAAATTAACGTTTTTTAAAAAGCCGGATTCCGAAACCGATGATCATAATAAACATCATGACAATGGACGCCCCGACAACACCGGCGACAGACGTGCCGGCTTCAATCCCCGGCCAGGAAGGCGTTGCCTCTTCGGTATTTTCTTCATCGGCCGCCGGTTTAAAACCGTAATCGGGAAGGAAGGCAGTCTTTCCCTGAATATTTTTAAGAGAAGTAGCGATTCCGCTTGTCTGTTCTGCCAGCTCGCCTTGCCCGGTGATCTTTTCAATGGACCATTCCAATCCGTCGGGGTTTGTTGATGCAAACCAGGAAAGCGCTCCGCCCGTAATCACGGCCAGGATGACAAAAGCCGCCAGAACGTTCTTGATGGAGATTCCGGCATTCAGAGGACGGGATACGATATTGGCTTCCAGAATTTCCGGCCGCGCCTGTTTTACATAGAGAATGACGCCGACCGTAATCATTCCCTCCGCCAGTCCGATGGCCAGGTGAATCGGCTGCATCAGCAGGAGGAAAGCGCCGAATGACAATTCGCTGATGCCGGAGAAAAGTGTTTCCAAAACAACCGAAAATGCGCCCAATTGCAAAGCGATGATTGTGCTGAGAACGGCGGCAATGGATATTCTTCTGGCGCTTGTTGCATCTCCGGCAATCGGCCTGTAAATCAGAGGATACGCCAAGAAACAGGGATAGACCCCTAGATTCCATATATTACAGCCCAGCGCGAGCAGGCCGCCGTCGGCGAAAAAGAGCGACTGCACCGATAAAACAGAGGCGATCGTAAGAAAGGCCGCATAGGGCCCCAGCATCACCGCCAGAATCATGCCTCCGCCGATATGCCCGCTGGAACCGGTGCCGGGAATTGTAAAATTAATCATCTGTGCCGCGAAAATGAACGCGCCCATCACGCCCATCAAAGGAATGGTTTTGTTGTCGATATGTTTCTTGAGTTTTGCCGATGAATATCCTATTGCCGCCACGGATCCCGCCCACATCGTTGCTCCGACCGCGGGTGACAGCAAAGCGTCTGCCATGTGCATAATCCAAATCCCTCAGGTAAAAAGTTCGTCTCCAATGATTCTGCCGCTAACTAAAACCGGAAGGCCAATCCGGCCATTGCCGAAATATCCGTTTCGGGTTTGTTCAGCCCGTATTTTACGCCCAGGTCGATATCGATGTTTTCGTTAATGGAATAGATGATGCCGCCGATCAGAAAAGCCGGATCGTATTTTGCCTGATCATCGGGATTGCGCTCGATGCCCGCGTTGGCGGCCAGTTTTAGGTTTTCCATGATTTCCCAGGTCGCGGCAACTGAGGCGTGCCAGATGTCCTTGCGTTCATCGGCGTCGTTTTCGTTTCTGATGTAACCGAGATTGGCGTGAAGTTCCCATGCCCCGATTTCCCGGGAAGCGATCAAAAAAAGATGCCCTCCCAGCGTGCCGGCGCCCAGGCCTTTGTTGTCATTACCGGTGGGGAAAATCATGCCGGGTTTCAACGCCAGGCTGAAACCTTCTTTCTCGAAGAACCGCATTTTTACTTCCAGAGCCGCATCGCCGAATCCGTTTTCGTCATAAACGGTCATGTTATCTTCTTTGGCCTTGCCCCAGAGATAAGGCAGCGCCAGAACCAGATCGACATTATCCGCGATTCCATAGGACAACGCGGCTGTTGCTTCCGCGGCTTCCGCCTTGACCGAAACGCCTTCGATATTTTCCCTGTCCCAAGCATACTGCGCGGTCATTTCCAGTTGAAATTTGCCTTTGCCCTGAGTTCCGGTATCATCGGTAATCAGAGGATGAGCCGCCCGGGCGGAACCGGCCATCATCATAAATGCGAGACACAGAATTGCCACTGTAAATCGTTGCCACTTCATATCATGCTCCCATAGTGCTATTTTTTAAATATTAGTAGCACGATTTACGTCTTTGTCAAGCGCTTTTCCGCCGATTTTTTTTCGGGGATTATTTGTTGATATATCGGGTTTCCGCCTTGACTTTGCCCAAAAGCATCTTGCCCAGCAGCAGAGACATGGAACAGATCGAAAGCGAAGGCGGAGCGCCAGGCGATACGGGCATGGTGCTGCCGTCGCAGACATAAAGATTGGCGATTTCCGTGGAAAAATCCCTGTTGACCGCCTGTCCCATGGCCAGTGTGCCTCCGGGATGACCTCCGGCCCACTTCAGGATGGAAATGGTTTTCGGATCTCCGCCGGATTTGATGATAATCTCCCGCATAATATCCGTTCCTTTTTTCAGCCTCTTTTCGTCGTTGGCGGTAAAGGGCTTGCTGGTTTTTTCGTTGGGGTAAATTTGACCGTGCGCCTCATCGGAAAGCTTCAGAAACAAACCCATCCCTCTTTTCACCATGGGGAATTTGGGCAGATTTTCTCTGGCCGTCTGCATGCGGAAGAAAGATAAAACGACCCAGGTTCCCCAGGCGGAACAGTTGCCGATCATGAATCCTTCGCTGTGGGCCATGGATTCGATGGCGTGGGTAAAGGTTTGTATGCCCCAGAGACCTCCGTCGGGATCCTTGCTGTAGCCCAGCATGATGTTCATGGGATCCATGAAAAATCTTGTTCCCACCTCCTGCGTTCCGAGGCGTGTCACGCCCGACCTTAAAAGGATTGCGGGTGAACCGATGCCGCCGGCGGCGAGAATGACATTATCGCCGCTGATGACCGTGCCGTTTTTCAACTGGACACCGGTGGCCTTTGATTTTCCGGCATTGAACATAACTTTATTGACGGGGGAATTATAAATCAGTTCCGCGCCGTACGATCGGGCTTCTTCCACATGTTCTCTCGTTGTCCAACGGGCATTCTCCGGGCAGCCCAGCATGCACCAGTCGCAGCCCAGTTTGCATTTGTCGGCCTTGACGAATTTCTCCTGCTCATGGAAAGGAATTCCCATCTTCTGTGCGGTCTCGAGCATACGGGCAAGTCCTTTGTTATTCCGATAAAAACGCTCCGGCAATATTTCAATGCCGATCTCTTTTTTAAGTTCCTTGGCTTCCGGGCTGAAATCGATTCCCATATTATCGAGCAGCTTCTTGGGAGGCTCCATGACGTTGGACTGATACACCATGGAGGAACCGCCGACGGTGATGCCGCGTTCGATAATCACGCCTTCCATGGACCGGGCAAAAAGCATGTAACGTTCCAGTAATCGGATGCCGAAAGGAAGTCCCAGAAACTTTTTGTGATAATCGCCTCTTTCCACCATGAGCACTTTTTTGCCTGCCTTGGCCAGTTCCCTGGCCGCCGGAGCGCCGCCCGGCCCTGTCCCGACGATGATGTATTCGTAACCCTTGCCCGCTTTATTCATAAAAATGTCCTCCCGCCTCTTGGTTATTTCGGTTTATAGTCGTTTCCAGCCGCCCGGACCATCTCTTCATCCGTTACCTGTTTATTTTTAAGCTTTTCCAGAAATGCCTGTACCCTTGTCTTGATTTGTCCGGCCCCTCCGCCGTAGAGTTCCCGTTCCAATGCCAGCAGGGGAATTTCCCTGTTCTTCGATTCGACACGGTACAGGTACATTTCGCCTCCCCAGATGTCGCAGAACTTTAATTTTTCAATAATGGCGCCGTCGATGCCGTATTCCTTTCTGACGTCCAGCAGATAGTCCAGCCTGCGTTCAAAGTCGCCCATCATTCTGGGGCAGGACAGATGACTTAAGTATCTTTGCGCAATGGCCTGCAACGGGTTCCCTTCCATTCCGACTTCATCCAGGAAATGACGCGTTCCCAGACAAATGTTGTCGGCCACGATCACACATCCGCAGTCTTCAATAAGTTCCAGATGCTCCAGCTCCTCGATACAGCCCCCGGAGATAAAAAGGCGCATATCGTCCGGTTTGGAAACTACACGTCCTTGTATAAATTTTTTCACATCTGTCAGGATGTCGATGGCCTTTTCCACGGGGACCGCCGTGACGGCTAGCATCACGCCTAATAACTCACTGGCCTTTATGGGCACATTTTTATTTTTTCTCAGCGCATAGATTTCCGCCAGAAGACGCCGCTTCTGATTATAAAGGCTGATGGAATTTTTAAGGGCTTCGTCGGTGATGGATACATTGAAATGTTTCTCAATGGATGATTTTAATTTTTCGCACTCCAGAGAATAATATTCAAGGGCCGCTTCGTTGATTATGTGCGGGGCGAAAAACATGTACAGAAAAGGGGTGCCGATCTTGGCGTAACGCCAGTTGTCATACATGCGCCGTGAATGATCGCATCCATTGACAAAGACAACCCCGTCCAGAAATGCAAAATCACCGCTCAAGGCTTTGTTGAAGCAGTGCTTGACAAAGGTGCAGTTGATCGAAGAATAATAGGCGTCAGCCTTTGTCGTGCTTTTGCTTTCCACCGCCCGCATACGGTAGGGTACAAAACCGGCCGCGTGAATCATCTCCTCGGGCATATACGAACAGAAATATCCGATAATTTTTTTACCCTGCTTTTGGGCCTCTTCGAGATAATGGTTATGCGTCGATGATGCTAGTTCTCTTGTTTCGTCGAGTATTGTTTTCATGCGAATCCATTGCTCCTGAAAAAGTCTGTTATCCAGCGTTTGATGTCATCCTCGGTGGCATGTCTCTGATCCATGATATCCATATTCATGAACAGCGCAGGCAACCCCCTTTTTTTCAGCAGGTCCTTGATAATGCCGATAACGCCCCAGCCGTGTTTGCAGCCGGCGTGCCCCGCGAAAATCAGGCAATCGGGAGAATATTCTTCAATGGCCTGTTCCAGTTCCTGGGTGATGAATTCCACCGGTCCGTGACACTGCCTGGCCATCGCCAGATAAAGATGATTCTTGGCCA
>JASEHT010000259.1 GCA_030018675.1 Smithella sp. | reverse complement strand
GTCTCTCTGCGCGTCTGGAGCGAAAGTAAAAAACCGAAAATTGTTCTGATAGCGGAAAACATGATCATGTTTGATTGTTCTTCTTTGTCCGACGCGTCGCTGGATATACTTTATGAGCTTTTAATGAAAGACCGTTCGATCAAATGTCTGGGCGGTTACGCCACGGCTCTCACGGCCGTCGCTTTCTATTTCAATAAAAAAGGTTATACGCCGGATATGTTTCATCTGGAGGCCATCAGCAGCGGAGCGGAGCGGCTGGAGTTGAACGCCAAAACCATGCTCAAAAAGGTATTCGGTTGCCCGGTCGTGTCAAGATATTCTAATAATGAAAACGGCCTTCTGGCTCAGCAGCCGATTGACGGCGATCATTTTATATTAAACACGGCTCACTACTTTTTTGAAACGCTGCGTCTGGATTCCGATGAGCCTGCGCCTTACAATGAACCGGCGAGGCTGATTGTGACGGATCTATACAATTACGCCATGCCGATGATCCGTTATGACACGGAAGATATTGTGATTATGGAAAAGCAGAAAGATGGCCATTCGGAGCGGGATATTTTGACGGATATATCCGGTAGAAAAGCGGATACAATCTATGATACCCGGGGAAATAAAATCAGCGCTCATCATGTGGCGCTGCAATTCCGCCCTTACAACAGGGTGCCGGAATACCAGTTTGTTCAGGACACCATGAAAGAATATACCGTGAGGCTTGAAGGCGTTCAGGGCGTATATAACGATGAAGACATCGTCAAAACGTTTAAGGAACTGGTCGGAACGGACGCGCACATCAAAATCGAACATGTCGATCAGATCCCGCGTCTCTCTTCAGGCAAGTTAAGAAAAATCATTTGCAACTATCATCCCGAGACTTAATGGACATGCTCAATAACAAATTTTATGCGCTTCACGGAAAGCGATTCTTTGATCTTCTGGCGACGGTTCCGGCGGTGATATTATTGCTGCCTTTTTTTGTCATCATCGCGTTCATGGTGCGCGTCCGTTTGGGCAGTCCGGTTGTTTTTAAGCAGAAGAGACCGGGGCTGCATGAGCGACCTTTCACCATTTTGAAGTTCCGCACGATGACCGACGCGCGCGATGAAGACGGAAGTTTCCTTCCGGATGCCCAAAGACTGACCCGCCTGGGGGCTTTTCTGCGCAAAACAAGCATGGATGAATTGCCGGAGTTGTTCAACGTGCTCAAGGGCGATATGAGCCTTGTCGGGCCGCGTCCTCTTCTGACGGGATATTTGCCCTATTATACCGAAAGGGAGCGCCTGCGTCATTGGATTCGACCGGGCCTCACGGGATTATCGCAAATTAGCGGCAGAAATTATCTCCAATGGGATGAACGTTTGGAAATGGACGCGTGGTATGTTGAAAATGTCTCTTTTTTTCTCGATGTTAAAATCATCTTAAAAACGATACGCGAGGTTTTAAAAACAAAGAATGTTGCCGTCCTTCCGGGAACGGTCAGTACTTATCTCTGGGTTCATCGTGACAGGCAGCGGGAAAACAAGCCGGAAAAGACCGAATAAATACCGGCAAGGCATTTTAAAACCTAAGGACGTACAATCACAACATCATCGTGCTTCATCATTTTCACCCCCGCGACATATCGGCCGATCCGGGGCTCATTCACCATACCCAGCAAATTGTTGATGATATAAAGGGGGTAGTTTTCTCCGCATTCGTAAGCCAGCGGATAACCGCCGCCGAACCGGCTGTTGACGTCAATGATGAAATAGCGGCCGTTTTTTTCAATGACATCCATATCCAGCGGTCCGATCAGGCCGAGACGCTTGACAAAATCAGCCACCAGGGCGGAAACGTCGGGATGAAGAACAGAGACGGCCTTGTCTGTTTCTCCGGAGCGCATCAGAAATTTTTCCTTGATGAAAATGGAGATGATTTCCCTGCTGATAAGATCGACGTAAACATCTATTCCCAATTCCCGTCCGTCGATGAATTCCTGGATGATGAGATTGTCCTTTCCCCCCAAGGCTGCTTTAAGACTTTCGAGATTGTCGATTTTGTGAGCGCCGGAACTGGCGCTGCCGAAACGTTGTTTTAAGAACACGGGGAAGGGGAAGTTCTCTTTTGTGCGGGACGAGAGAAATGCGTCAAGATCTTCAAATGTTTTCACGTTATCGAATCCGTGTCGACCGAGAAAATTATGCATCTTGATTTTGTCGCTGCAAATATCGACCGACCGCTCATCCGATATGATCGGCTTCACACCGACGGACTCCAAAGCGTTTTTGTGTCCGGCCAGAATCGGCAATTCCGTATCAATCAGGGATAAAACGGCGGAGACATTTTCCACGGAGCATATCTCCATGAGTTTCCGCAGATAGCTTTCATCCGTCACCGGAGGAATGATGTATCCTTTATCGCTGGTATAAAGCGCGGGAGCCAGGTCGCTGCAATCAGCGGTAATGACTTTTCCGCCACCCTGAAGTTCTCTTTTAAAATATTCAACAAGCTTTGTTCTCCGGCCCGCGCTTGTTATTAATAGATTCGGTTTATTCATTTTCTGCCTTTTTATCACGATCAATAATATTCACAGAAAAAAATTCATAACCTATTCGTCGATTTTTAGATTGAATTTAGTCTGATTTCAAACCCAGCATCCGTCTTGTTTCTGCCGGTGTCGCGATCTTTCTTCCCAGCGTGGCGGCGAAGGAAGCGACGCGCTGGATCAGCGCTTCATTGGTCGCCGGGATCGTTCTCTTCTCATCATACCAGATATTGTCTTCCAATCCTGTGCGGACGCCGTCCGCTTCAATTGCGCCGATGGCGTTCATCGCGTTCTGCCGGTCGCCGACTCCGCCAACCGACCAGTAGGAATTATCAGGCAGCTCCGATACAATCAACCCGAGATGCAGTAATTTGGCCTGAGCAGCGGCGATATTCCCCAGAATAATATTAAAATAGTACGGCGGTTCTATCAAACCTTTCTTGATAAGATAGTGCGCATAATTCACCATGCCGAGATCGAAGATTTCCATTTCCGGCTTTATATTATTCTTGAGCATTTTTTCGGCCAGCTTGATGATGATATCCGGCGCGTTCACGCTGGCGATTTTATTAAAATTCACCGAACTCAGAGTAAGACTGGCCATATCGGGTTTCTCGTCGCCATGAAGGTCAAGCACTTCGGC
>JASEHT010000258.1 GCA_030018675.1 Smithella sp. | reverse complement strand
GGAGTCACTTCGCCGTCCTCGGTGTAAAGCTTTTTGTCGAGCAGGCGGAATTTGCGGATGTTTTCCACCCGGGCGATCTGCTTGTTCACTTTTTCCACTTCTTCAGTAATGAGCCGGACGACTTCTTCCGTGCGGGTTAAGCTCGCAAAAGTGGTATATTGAACTTTGCAGTCCTGGGCGTATTTGACAACGTTTTCTTCATCAATGACGATTAACGCGGTGATGTACTTGCGTCTGTCGCCGATTACGACGGCATCCGTAATATAGGGAGAGAACTTGAGCAGATTTTCGATATACTGCGGCGCGACGTTTTTGCCGCCGGCCGTGATGATGAGATCTTTCTTGCGGTCGGTGATTTTGAGATAGCCTTCAGAATCTATCTCGCCGACGTCTCCGGTATGAAACCAGCCGCCTTCGAGCGCCGCCGCTGTCGCCTCCGGTTCCTTGAAGTATCCCTGAAAAATTCCGCCGTGCTTAATTAATATTTCACCGTCTTCGGCGATCATGACTTCGGATCCAGGCAGCGCTCTGCCCACGGTTCCGAGCTTGAAATGCTCCTCGTCGGAAATATGCGTGATACCGGTAGTCTCGGTCAGTCCGTAACCTTCACGGATGGGAATGCCGATACTCTGAAAAAATTTCAGAATTTCGTGAGAAATGGGCGCGGCGCCGGAAAAGCCCAGTCGCACTTTATCGAATCCCAGACGCTGTTTGAGTTTCCAGAACACGCAGAAATACGCCAACTGATAGCTCAGATACAAATACCAGGGGATGGGTTTCTTGGCGAGCGTATGATTGTTGTACTTGGTGCCAATTTTGAAAGCAAGATTGAAAGCGTTGCGCTTGAGCCACGTGGCGTCCGCCATTTTCAGCACGATGCCGGAGTGGTACTTCTCCCAGATTCGCGGCACGGCGTGAAAAAGCGTGGGGGAAACATCGCGCAAGTCGTTCATGACGGTATCGGTGTTTTCCGTAAAATTGACAATGTGCCCCGCCCACATGTGCATCATCAGATCGAAGATCTGCTCGTAGACGTGGTTGAGCGGCAGGAACGAAATCGTTTCATCGTCCACGCGCATCTTGGTGATCTTTTCATTCGCACGGGCTATCCATAAATAATTCTGATGTCCGATCATCGCGCCCTTCGGCGGACCCGTCGTTCCGGATGTATAGATAATGGACGCCGTCTCTTCGGGTTTTCCTTCATCGATGATTTTCTCGTAAAGACCCGGTTTTTCCTGATCCACCTTCGCTCCCAGCGCCAGCAGATCATCAAAGCTCATCAGCATGGGGTCGTCAAAGTGTTTCAGTCCTTCCATATCCCAGACGATAATTTTTTTCAGATGCGGCGTCCGCTCGCGACACGCCAGTGCCTTGTCGAACTGCTCTTCATCTTCACAAAAGAAGGCAACAGATTCGGAATGTCCCACCACATATTCGCACTCCGCTGTTGGATTGGTCGTATAAACACCGACAAAGATGCCGCGCAGCGACATCACACCCATGGCCGAAAAAAGCCACTGGGGTTTATTCTCGCCGACAATGGCCACATGATCGAAGGGCTTGACGCCTAGCGCATACAGTCCCAATGCCACCTTTTTCACGTTTTCATAATACTGCTTCCAGGTGATGTCATGCCAGACCCCGAAGTCCTTCATGCGCAGGGCAATCCTGTCCGGTTGCTTCTGCACCAGTCTTTTTAACGCCTGCGGCAATGTTTTGATATTGTCTTTATCATCCATAGAATCACCTCAACGAAAACGTACTTTGCGCCGATAACGTTTGTAGCCCTTGACCGATGTTTCCGTGGCAATGCCCAGATAAAATTCCTTGACGTCGTCATCTTCGCGCAAAATTTCCGGTTTATCCGCCCGGACGATACGGCCGTTTTCCATGAGAAAAGCGTAATGGGAATATTTTAAAGCCATGTTCACGTTCTGTTCCACCAGCAGAATCGTCACGCCCTGCTGGTTGATCTTCTGAATGATGTTGAATATCTCTTTGGTCAGCAGAGGAGAAAGACCCAGCGATGGTTCATCAAGCATCAAGAGTTTGGGGCGGCTCATCAACGCCCGTCCGATGGCCAGCATCTGCTGTTCGCCACCGCTTAAATGACCGGCCTGCTGATTCCGGCGTTCGCTTAAAATGGGAAACTGTTTGAGTATTCCGTCAATATCTTCCTGAATGCCTTTTCGATCCTTGCGGGTGTAGGCGCCCATGAGAATATTTTCCATCACGGTGAGTTCCGGAAAAACTTCCCGCCCTTCCGGGACATAGCTTATACCGAGACGGACGATTTCTTCCGTATCCATCCGGTCTATTCTTTTGCCCATGAACTCAATGGTCCCTTTTTCCGGCTGGTCGTCCTCCAGAAGGCGCATGATGGTTTTGAGCGTGGTCGTCTTGCCCGCTCCGTTGCTCCCCAGAAGCGCGACGATCGCGCCCTGCCTGATTTCAAAAGAAATGCCGTGCAGCGCCCGAATCAGATCATACCAGGTTTCAATGTTCTTGACCGCAAGCATTAGTCCTCCTCTCCCAGATAAGCGGCAATCACATCGGGGTTCCGCTGAACTTCCTTGGGTGTTCCCTCGATGATTTTCACTCCCTGGTTGATGGCCAGAATCCGGTCGGAAATGCCCATAACCATGTTCATGTCATGTTCAATAAGCAGTATGGTCACTTTATAGTCTTCCTGAATATCCTTAATCCAGATGCGCAGATCGTCTTTTTCTTCCGTGTTCATGCCCGCGGACGGTTCATCCAGCAACAGAACCTTTGGCTCCAGAGCCAGCGCGCGTCCGAGTTCGACAAGTTTGCGTTTGCCGTAGGGGAGGTTGGATACAAATAAATCTCGTAGCGCCTGAAGATCAAGAAAATCAATAATATGCTCGATCACTTCCCGGTGTTTGATTTCTTCCTTCGCGGCCCGGGCATGCCTGCCCAACATAAAGGCGCCGCTTAGGATTCCTGTCTTCATGTGGATGTGGCGACCCAGCATCAGGTTGTCCATGACCGTGGCGTTGCCGAAAAGTTGAATGTTCTGAAATGTCCGTGCCACGCCCTTCCGGGCGATGGCGTCCGGCCGAAGGCCGACAAGATTTTCTTCTTCGAGAAAAATACCACCGGCATTCGGTTTGTAAATTCCACTGATCATGTTGAAGATGGTGGTCTT
>JASEHT010000257.1 GCA_030018675.1 Smithella sp. | reverse complement strand
TGTTGGAACCGCGTCCGGAATTCACATCAATCGTGATCATCGCTTCGGTCGGGTTAATCACGATTTGTCCGCCCGATTTAAGATCAACGCCTTCCTGATAAATAACGCCAATCTGTTCTTCCAGATTAAACGTGTCAAACATCGGAGTCTTTTCCTTGTAATGTTTGAGCATTCTCACGTTGCGCGGTGCAATAATCCGCAGATACGCGCGCATTTTCCGGAAAGTTTCCAGATCATCAACCAGAATTTCCTCAACTTCCGACGTCAGATAATCGCGCAAGCTGCGGACGCCGAAATCCGTTTCCTGATAAATCAGTGAAGGCTTGCTGATGTTTTGCGCATTCTTGTTAATTTCCGTCCAGAGACGCATCAGATGCTGATAGTCGCGAGCGATTTCCTGCTTTGTCCGGTTAAATCCCGCCGTCCTGACGATAAATCCCATATTCTCGGGGATTTTAATCTGCTTCATGATGTTTTTGATTTTTTCCCGGTCTTCTTCATCTTCCACCTTGCGGGAAATACCGCTGCCGGGTTTGTTGGGAAGCAAAACAAGATATCTGCCGGGAATGGAAACGTTGGCCGTGAGAAGAGCGCCTTTGTTGCCGATGGCTTCTCTGACCGCCTGGACAATGATTTCCTGACCCGCCTTTAAGGAAGGCCTCCCGTTGGCATGGCCGTTTTCCTGGGCCGTCAAAAACTCAGGGCTGACATCCTTCAGCGGAAGGAATCCGTCTTTGCTGCCTCCGTAATCAACGAAGGCCGCCTGCAGGCCGCGTTCAACTTTGAGAACCTTGCCTTTAAAAACATTTCCGACAATCGGTTCCCGGGTCGGCATCTCGATATTGAAATCAACTAGGATGCCTTTTTCGTTAACCGTCGCCATCCGCATCTGTTCTTTGTGAACAGTGTTAACGAGCATAACATGTTTCATAAATGTCCTTTTCGGCCGGCGGATATTTGCGTGCCCATTGGAGCACCGACAGACTTACTGTATGTCTGTTAAAAAATACCGCTCAACCTTTTTATATTTATTCGTAAACCTCCAATTACGAAAGCAAAGCCTGGCTACCGCCAGGCAAAGCGTATCGGAATTGGTAAGTTGAACAATCCCGCGTAGCGGAGGGAATGAATCCAAAAAGTACTATGGTATTCATTCCCGTGGTAGAAAGGCGCTGATGTCGCCTTTTCCTTTTCTTATAATTTCGATATCGTCATCAACAAGGCTGATGACGCTCGACGGTTCGGGTATAATAATACCACCATCAATAATTAAATCAACCGTCTTCTCAAAGTATTCTTTGATAATCGCCGGGTCTCCCAGCGTTTCGCCTTTTTCCGTTTTAACGCTGGTGCTGATGATCGGCTGACCGAGTTCCCGGATTAGCGCCAGGCAAATCTGATTATCCGGCACCCTTATACCGGTTGTCGACCTTTTGGGCAAAATAATTTTCGGCACCAGTCTTGATGCCTCCAGAATGAAGGTGTATGCCCCCGGCAGAAGCCTTTTCATGGTTTTGTAGGCGTAATCCGTAACTTTGGCGTATTCGCTGATATGCTTGAGGTCGGAACAGACAAAACTTAACGGTTCTTTCCTGTTCCTTCTTTTCAGTTCATAAATTCTTTCAATGCCCTTTTTATTGGATAAATCACAGCCCAGGCCGTAAACCGTATCGGTGGGATAAATGATGATCCCGCCGTCACGCAAAATGTCGGCGGCTTTCTTAATGAGCCGCATTTGCGGATTCTGGCTGTTGATCGAAAAAAGCACTTTCTATCCTTCCCGTTTTTTAACCTTGCCGAACGTCATATACCAAAAAAGATTCTTGCGCAACGGAAGCTTCACGGGAAGCAAAAACACAGGTCATTGTTTTCTTATATTGAGATTTTCCTCCTTACTCAACTTATACTGAATACTGTCCACCAGCGCCTGCCAGCTTGCCTCGATGATATTTTCGGAAACACCGATGGTGCTCCAGACTTCCTCGCCGTCGGTTGAATCCAAAAGCACGCGGACGCCCGCGGCCGTGCCTTCCGAACCTTCCAGCGTGCGCACTTTGAAATCAACCAGATGCATATTCCTGATTTGCGGATAAAATTTCGTCAAGGCTTTGCGTAGGGCGTGATCCAGGGCGTTCACCGGACCGTTTCCTTCCGCCGCGGTTAGTTCCTCTTCTCCGGCAACCGATATCTTGATGGTCGCCTGGGAAAGGCAGGGATTGTTTTCCGTGCGCGACGTGATCACGCTGAACGTTTCCAGATTGAACGGCTCGGCAAACTCGCCGATGGCTTTCTTAATTAGCAGAGAGAGCGATCCGTCGGCGGCGTCAAACTGAAATCCGCGATCCTCCATGAGCTTGACCTCGCGCACAATCTTCTTGCTGACGGCGTCATTCTTCGCCAGGTCAATGCCCAGCTCTTTGGCCTTGTACTCCACATTGCTTTTTCCCGACAAATCGGAAACCAGAACGCGCCTGGAATTGCCGACACGTTCCGGCTGAATATGCTCGTACGCCGCGGAATTTTTCACCACGGCGCTGACATGCACGCCGCCCTTATGCGCGAACGCGCTGCGTCCGACAAACGGCCGGGAGTTCAACGGCGGTATATTGGCCACATCGCTTACATAATGAGAAAGGCTGGCAAGTTGTTTAATTGATTCCGATGGCAGACATTTTTTCCCCATCTTTAATTGCAGATTGCCAACGACGGAAATCAAGTCGGCATTGCCGCATCTTTCTCCATAACCATTGATCGTGCCCTGCACCATGACGACGCCTTTCTGCACAGCGGCAATGGAATTCGCCACCGCCAGCCCGCAGTCATTATGGGTGTGAATGGCCAGTTTTTCGAGGGGAACATGAGCGGAAATTCTCTTAACAATGGCACAGATTTCATGAGACAAAGAACCGCCGTTGGTATCGCAAAGCACGATGAAATCCGCTCCGGCGGCCAGCGCCGTTTTCACGACCTTGGTTGTGTAACGGGCATTGTTTTTATATCCGTCAAAAAAATGCTCGGCATCGAAAAGCACTTCCTTGCCCAACGATTTCAGATATTCGATAGAATCGGCAATCATCGCCAGATTTTCGTTAAGGTCTGTCTTTAGAATGTCGGTGACGTGCAAATCCCATGATTTTCCGACAATCGCGACAGCCGGCGTTCCCGCTTTGATCAGCGCTTTTAAATTCGGACACGATTCGGTTTTGGTTTTG
>JASEHT010000256.1 GCA_030018675.1 Smithella sp. | reverse complement strand
GGCGCGACCATTTCCTGCGTACAGGCAGGCTCCACGCTCCCTAGTTTCAATCCACGCGCCCACGCGGGGCGCGACAGTTCACTTCTAATTTATTATTAATACTAACTTTTATTCTTATTATACGCGAAGCTTGTGTTTTATAGCATCACCTATATTTATTTTTCAAAGAGCGCTTTCAAAAACTACGTTATATTATCAACTTAATCCATACGCGAACCATCCAGTAAGTTATTGTCAGCTTGTGGTTCGCGGAACTTTAAAATAGTAAAAAAAGATTTTTATCTAACAATAATTTCAAATTCTGATTCCCCCGTGTCGAGCACGGGGGAGGCTCATCGTCGCGCTTCGCTTGCAAGGGATGACACCTCCGTGGCAAATTGTAATTAGACAATCAGCGGCCCCTCCTGATCAATTGATTTTTTAGCGCCGATATGCTCAACACGCCTCCGCCAGTTGGAACCAAGAAAATAAAAACGCAGGCTGTCTTCATCAGGATTTATTTCTTTAATCAATCGTTCCCTTAAAATAGTCCATTGCGCCGGATCAACAATACATTCAAATACGGAATACTGCACGCGCTGTCCATAATCCTTGCAGGCCTTTGCTACACGCCTTAATCGTTTCGGCCCTTTTTCATTGTTCATGGCAACATCATAGCTGACCAGCACAAGCATTTTAGGTTCTCCTTATTTCCAGATAAATGGAGGATAGCCATCCAAATCTCCACGCAGACTTCGTGCCAAAAGCAATGCCTGAACATGAAACAGCAAACCAATCGTCACCTTCTCATCCAGAAAAGGGTGCATAATTTCTTCCTGCTTTCTTTCCTGATAGGCCACAAGCAACGTTTTTCTTGTTTCATCATTCATCATTACTGCGCCAGCCTCGGTTTTCTTAAAACCACTTTCCTGAACCTGCCGCAGATTAATCAGCGAAAGCGCCATTCGATCCGCCAGAAACGGGCGGAATTCTTCCATCATATCCAGAGCCAAACTCGGCCTGCCGGGCCGATCACGATGCAGAAAACCACACGCCGGATCAAGACCGACTGCTTCCAGAGCAGAGCGGCAATCGTGTACCAGTAAAGTATAAAGAAAAGACAAGAGGCAATTGACATTGTCCAGCGGCGGACGCCGGTTGCGTTCCTGAAAAGAAAAACTTTCCTTCTGCGCGACAATCAAATGATCGAACACACTGAAATACGTATGGGCGGCATCGCCTTCCAACCCACGCACAGAATCAAGCGACTGATTTAATGTCAACGATTGAAGCGTCCGGCTCAAATCCGCAATGCTCTGGCGGAGAGCAACCTCTTCCATCTTTTGAGCATGATCGCGTAACGCGCGCTGAAGAACCGTCCGGCTGTTTGCCACCTTACCGATGACAAACGCCTTGGCCATCTGTGCTGAATATTCTTGCTCGTCGGCGCGGCGATACTGCTCACGGCGTAAAAGAATATTACCAGATACGGGGCCGTGCACACGCGCCAGAAATCGCCCGTTCTCCGTCAAAAAACTCAGACCCACGCCGTTTTCACCGCAAAATCCCATCAGAAAGGGACTGCAAGACACATTGCCGAAGCAGACAATGCCGCCAATGGTATGAACCGGCACACGCAGCCGCACTTCCTGATTAACCTTGACCACAACAGTCTCACCTTCCTTGGCCAGATATGCGCCTTGCGACGTGACATATAAAGTATTAAGAAGTTTTTTCATATTTCATCCAGCATCCGTTTTAAGTAACTCTCAACCGTCCGCTTTTTCTGCATCGTCTTCGGCAGACATTCAGCAACAAGCGAACAGCTTTCGCAACGTTTAGCATAGACAGGCGCGGGCGTAGTACCGCCCTCAATCAATTCATGTGTTTTAATTGCCGCAGCTTCCGTTTCTTGTCTTAGCGCTTCGTCAAAGGCAACATCCAGACGTCGTCTGGTTTTGCCATAGAAGAGCGCGCCGGCTGGAATAGCGGCATTGAGCATTTCCTCCAGGCAAAGAGCCTGAGCGCAGAGCTGGATTTTATCACCATGGTCAATCTTAGGCTTCCCTCGCTTATACTCAACAGGAAAGGCTTGCCATGTTCCATCAGCCTGACGATGATATTCCACAACATCGGCCTTGCCGATCAGCCCCAGCCGCAAAGATCGCAATGACGCGCCGCGTTCGATACGCACATCCCCACGCGATTCATCACCTTCCTCATGCACATGCTCGTGCATGATCCGGCCTTCGGCGGTCAGTCGATTTTCCGCCCAGACCTGTTCGACATGAATTAACGCACACTGCCGCGGACAAAAAGCGAAATGCTGTAAAGCGGAAATCATAATTAAATCATCTACATTATACATATGCCCGGTTATTACCTAATTTAGAATTTTACCCCAATGGTCGCAGTTTTTCCTAAAAACCATTAATCTCTTGTGGTTTGAGGCCATCCAAATTATTCAAAGAGTAACTTCCGTCAGCATTTACAGCAAGCGTCTTATGAACTTTCGCAGACGAGTATTGCCCTGCCTTGCAGTTATGTTCCCACCAGATAACTTTCAACACGGCCATACTTCCTTCCGGGCGCGCAGAGGAAGCATCATTTTCAAAGAGTTTGGGAAGAATCTCTTTAATGACAGCGACATCAGCAGGCGAAAAGCATGTGCGTTCAGCAAGTTGAGGGTTCATACTTCCATAAGTGACATAAATTCCGCCGTCAACACGGTGTTTCATACCCATAGTGTCGGAACTTTTCTTGCCGTCTTTGGTTTCTTCCGCATTGACGCTTTTGGTAATTTGGGTACTGGAAACACTCACAGGGTCAATACTAAAGGCAGACTGAATTGTAACTGGGCCACGAATGCCGATTGATATGCCGGTATCACCTGCTGATTCTCCATCTTCCTTCTTTTTACCTTTTTTGTCCGATTTAAAAGCAAACAACTGTCCGAAAGCACGAACATCAATCCACGCTTCACACGCCTTAGTCACTGTTTTTACTCCCCCGAGGTCTTTACCAAGCTCCGCCTCAGCACGAGCTTTAAGGCTTTTGGCATCATCATATTTGCGGTCATCGGACTGCACGAAAACGGCTTGCCCCTTCTCTTTCCCCTCTTTTTGCTTTTCTAGGTCAACAAACCTCTCCATCATGCGATCCCTAATTTTGCGCTTCAGACAAACATCAGTAATTTCCCCTAAGCCTTCGTAATCAGTACGGGGGCGGTTTCCATTTAACGGATCACCGTTAGGGTTGGCGTTCTTCACACTCATAATAATTGCG
>JASEHT010000255.1 GCA_030018675.1 Smithella sp. | reverse complement strand
CCTGTAGGTGAAACAATTTTAAAAGAACAGCTTGATTGGACACTATTTATCAAAAAGTTATACGTTATATTTGGAACAATTTCTGCTAATTTATACAAATTCTAAACCAAAGGTAATATCAAGGCGGCCAGTTTTTCAGAATTAACTGAATAAATATAATCCTGGATTGTCGGGTCAAGCCCGGCAATGACAGATTTATTGTTTTAGACTTGGTATAAGAACTCTGAACTTTTATTTCCCCGTGAATGTCGGTTTTCTTTTTTCGAGAAACGCCTTCATGCCCTCCTTCTGATCCTGCGTGCTGAAACACTGCGCGATGCAGCTTATTTCCAGCTTGTTGGCGTTATCCAGCGACATATCGAACCCGTAGTTCATCGCGTTCTTCGCCATTTTCAGGGCAAACGGCGGAAGCTTGGCCAGTTTCAGCGCGAACTTTCGGGTTTCCTCCATAAGGTTTTCCGGCGGGCAAACTTTGTTGACCAGTCCTATTTCATAGGCGCGCTGGGCGTTGATCTGGCCGCCGCCCAGAATCAGTTCCTTGGCAATGCCCATTCCGACCAGCCGCGGCAGACGCTGGGTTCCGCCCCATCCGGGGATAATGCCGATGAGAATTTCCGGCTGGCCGAAAACAGCTTTTTCCGACGCAAAACGCATGTCGCAGGCCAGTGAAATTTCGGTGCCGCCGCCGAGGGCGAAACCATTGATTGCGGCAATGGACGGCTTGGGCATGGTTTCAATCAGCCGCAATGTCCGATGCCCGAGTTCCATCATTTTCTGAATTTCCAGCGTTGAGCTGTCCTGCATTTGCGAAATATCCGCTCCGGCCACAAAAGCCTTCTCTCCGGCGCCGGTTAAAATCACCGCTTTTATATTGTCATCTTTTTCGCAGACCGTCGCCGCATCCAGCAGTTCCGTCATCACATCAAAATTCATGGCGTTTAAAACTTTAGGCCTGTTAAATGTTATTGTCGCGATTTCCTCTTCAATGTTAAATAAAATGTTTTTGTAGTCCATTATCTTCTCCTTCTCCAAAAAAAATGCGGAGGCGTACTTCCACGCCCCCGCACTGCTGATAATATTATCCTTTTCTTTTCTTCAATTCTTCCGCCCGCAGTTCCTTGCGCAGAATTTTGCCCACGGTGGTCTTGGGCAGTTCCTTGCGGAATTCAACCTCGCTCGGCAGTTTGTACGCGGCCAGATGCGCCTTGCCGTACTCGATCATTTCTTCCGCCGTGGCCGTCTCGCCTTCCTTGAGCACAATAAAGAGTTTCACCTTTTCTCCGCGTTTCGGATCGGGAATGCCAATAGAACAGGCTTCCTGAACCTTGGGATTACCGTAATAGACCTCGTCGATATCACGCGGATAAACATTGTAACCGCCGGAAATAATCATATCTTTCTTGCGATCAACAATATAGAAATATCCTTCCTCATCCATGGTGGCAATGTCGCCGGTGTACATCCAGCCGTCCTTCAGAACATTGGCTGTTTCTTCCGGTTTCCCTTTGTAGCCGTTCATGATCTGCGGTCCCTTGACAATCAGTTCGCCGGGTTTTCCTACCGGCATGTCCGTGACGCCATCGTCCAGATCAACAATTCTGGCGATCGTGTCGGAGCAGGGAAGACCGACGCTGCCGACCTTCTGCTTTCCCTTGAACGGATTCATATGGGTCACAGGGCAGGTTTCCGTCATGCCGAAACCCTCGGAAATGTACGCCCCGGTGAGCTTCTGAAATTCATGAATCACTTCGACAGGCAGCGGCGCGCTTCCGGAAAATGCTCCCTTGATGCAGCTCATATCTGTTTTCTTCAAATCAGGATGACTCAACATGCCGATATACATGGTCGGAACCAGCGGCGTAAAGGAAGGCTTGTAGGTGCGGATCGCCTCCAAAAGAGGTTCCGGCTGCGGACGGGGAATAAGTATCTGAGTCCACCCCGCGAAAACAGACAGGTTCATGGTCGTAGATAATCCGAAAACATGAAAATACGGTAACGCGCCGAGAATGGCTTCCTTGCCCCTGCCGAACGAAGGGAACCAGGCGTTGATTTGCTGGACTTGTTTACTCAGGTTTCCATGGGTCAGGATAACCCCCTTGGAGACGCCGGTTGTTCCACCGGTATACTGGTACATGGCTATATCGTCGAAGGTGAGTTTTACTTTCGGCGGGTTGGGCTGGTACTTGGCAATGCAGTCCATCCAGCGATAGACGTCTGGGGTAGCCGGAACATCAGCGAAGGGGAATTTCTTCAGCTTCTTCCCGAGAAATCTTTTAATGGGATTCAGAAAGTCGCCAATGCCCATGTAGACGATCTGTTTGATCTTCGTCTTGGGCCGCAGAGCGATCATGCGCTGACCGAGAGCATCAATAGTAATGAGGACTTTGGAATCGGAATCCTTGAACTGATGCTCCAATTCCGGATCCGAATACAAAGGATTATTCATGACGACAATGGCGCCGATTTTTAGAATGGCATAATATGCGACCACGCAGGGAATGGAATTCGGCAGCAGAATGGAAACAGCATCGCCTTTTTTAACACCGAAGTCAGTCAGGCACGTGGCGAAACGATCCACTTGATCCTTAAACTGACGGTAGGTGAGTTTATAACCTACGAAAACCATTGCGATATCGTCAGGAAAATCTTTCGCCGATTTCTCAAGATAATCCGGCATCGTGAGTTCTTCATACTTGATGCTTTCCGGAACGCCTTTTTCGTAAGACTTCAACCAAGGTTTGCTTGAATAAGCTGTGTTTTCTGCCATATTGTACTGCCCCCCTTTAATAATTTTTCATTGTGGCATTATACATTTCCGCCGCTTAAATTCAACCATTTTGTTAGTGACACCCGTTGAGAGCGAACAACGTGAAGGTCGAAACGCAGAAGGAACTATCCTAGGAGAAAAGCGACGTAGGATGTGACACTCGCCGAAAATGAGTGTAACGAAATTTGAGGCGTAAGTGGAATTACCCCGCCGCAGGCAGTGGGTAATGAGACTCGTTGAGAACGAATGAAATGAAGTTCGTCCCTGCCACCTAAAAGGTGGCGGGATAATTCAATCTAAGATTTTCCGGACACTACGCTTCGGAAAATCCAGGTTCATTAAAGCGTTAGTCGTAATGAGTCCCAAGTTTCAGAAGCGAAACGCACTGAAATTTGCTGGACGAATTTTCCAATCCCGATTAATCGGGATTGGAAATTATCCCCGAAGCGAGGCGGAGCGAAAATCACTTTTAATTACTATCGCTTGATTTTCTCCATAAAAAAAGCCCGGCTTGATTTCAAGCCGGGCTTTTAGAGATTAATT